>CAJXVQ010000003.1 GCA_913060685.1 uncultured Verrucomicrobiales bacterium | reverse complement strand
TCTACACAGAGTAGATCGTCGGCAGCGTCAGATGTGTATAAGAGACAGGATTTGAGAGATCCAGTCAGTGAAATCCGGATATCAAGGCTTCGAGGCGAAGTGGCACGATCTTTTTTGGGAGGCTGAAGAGGCGCCGAGTGAGGTTCCTTTACTTGAGAAGTTTCTCGAAGCGCGAGAGGGGAAGTCTCTCTATGTCGGATCTGGTTCTGGCAGGCTCCTGGGACCGCTCGTTCAATCCGGGCATGAGGTCGCGGGCCTGGAGATTTCATCTGAAATGGTGGCGCTCTCGCGGGAAAAGTATCCGGATGCCGAAGTGATCGAGGGATCATTGCAGGAACATGACGAGGGGCGATATGGCTCGGTGCTGATCCCGGCGTTTACCTTTCAGCTCTTTGAGGATCCACAGAGGCAGCTGCAGCGTTTACGCGAGATGACGGATCATCTCTATCTCACCTTGTTCTTTCCGTGGGCGGAGCTCTCGGGGGACCTCCCCCGGAACGCCTGGTATTTTGATCGCAAGATCACCTTACCCTCGGGAGAGATCGGGGAGTTGGAAACGCGGCACCGAATCAAGGAGCAAACCGGAAGTCTGATACGGAAGCATCGCTACACGAGTAAGGATGTTACCGGGAAGATCATTCGGCGGGAGGAGACGGAGCAGCGGTTGAGATTTTTTACCGATGTTGCTTTGAAAAACCTGCTCAAAAAAACGGGCTGGCAGATTGAAAAGGAGATCAATAATTTGGGAGACGGAGACGAGGATGATTTGGTCTACGTGGCGACTCTTTATTTGAAGGGAGTTTAGACTCACTCCGCCGGGGCACTTTCCTTGTCGGTGTTTTCCGAACGGGTGAACTCCCTGTTGAGGGCCTCCAAGTGCCTTGTGTCGAATTTTCTGAGAACGGGGTGAGAGGACATGTCATCTGGATCGTCCTGCCTGAACGAAATTTCTTAGGGCATCTCGCCGGCAATCTGCTACTGGTATTCAGTGAAAGTGAAACAAGTTCTCGGGTTAATTATTGGGATCATTGTCGGCCTTTCCGGCGGGATTCTCTTTATGAAGAGCCAGCGGCCCAAGCCCGATTCATTGGAGGATCGGCTGGAGCTTGCGGAGCAGCGGGCGGCGCGTTCGGAGCGGCAGTTGGGCGCCTTGCGGAAATATGCCGAGCGTTCGGAGCGTGGCGGATTACGGAGGTTGGCGCGGGATCTCAAAGACGGCAAGGAGGTGAGCTTTGATGATGTTTTGGGAACAGCGAAGCCCTGGATGAGGCAGATTTCTCCGGTGATGGAGCGGGTTCGAAAGGTGAATGAAGCCAATTGGGCTGATTCACGGGTTTCTGAATGGACGCGTAATTATGATTTGAGCGATGCCGAGAAGGAGGAGCTCAAGTCCTACTTTCGTGGGCAGAGTGAAACGAATGCCGAGAAGATCACGGAGGTGATCGAGAGTGACGAAAGCGGCTTCGTAGACTTTGTGCAGGCCACGAATAATGACTGGCGTGATTTTGAGGGAGCCTCGGATTTGATGGAGAGCTTTTTGGAGGGCGAAGAGCTGGAGGTTTTTCAAAATGAGCGCTTGGACAAGCGGGTCGATGCGGTGCAAGAAGAGGCCGACCGAAAGCTGGGTCGGCTTGATGAAGTGGTGGGGCTTGATGACGGGCAGCAGGAGGAATTGTTTCGCGTGATGGTCCGGGGTTCGGATGATTATCGACCCGGGGTGAATCCGGAGGAATACACGGGCGATGCAAGCCCGCTGGATCGGGCGGCGCGTGACAGGGCGATTGAAGCGGTTCTCCGGCCTGAGCAACGTGCGGTGTTTGATGAATACCGTGAAGAGCAGGCGCGGGAGATTGAAGAACAGTGGAGGAAATATCAACTGGCTCCGCCCAAAGACTTTGACTTGTTGGAAGGGGATATTTTTTAGATGAGCGAAGCGGCGATTGAGATTAAGGATCTCCGGGTGGACTACGGGAACTTTGTGGCGGTGCAGGACATCAGCCTGAGCATTCCCTATGGAGAGGTCTTTGGACTGGTGGGCCCAAATGGTGCGGGAAAGACGAGCACTTTTAAGGTTTTGACGACCTTGATGGAGCCGACCTACGGTGAGGTGAGCGTGGCGGGATTTGATATTTTTGAGTCGGCTGAGGAGGCTCGTCGGATCATGGCTTACATGCCGGATCTGGCACCGGTGCCGGCGGATTTGAAGCTCTGGGAATTTCTTGATTTTTATGCCGATACCCATCGGCTGGGAGGGCGCAGGGTACGCCGGGAACGGGTCGATGAATGCTTGAGAATCGTGAACCTTTTTGAGAAGCGCGAGGCGTGGTGCAAGGAGCTTTCGCGTGGACAGACGCAGCGACTGGTCTTGGCGAAGACCTTGCTCCACCGGCCCAAGGTCCTTGTTTTGGATGAACCGGCAAGCGGACTGGATCCGCTTTCGCGGAGGGAGATGCGGATTGCCTTGCAAGCTTTGGCGAAGGAGGGGGCCACGGTCTTGGTGAGCTCGCATATTTTGAGTGAGTTGGCGGAAATGTGTTCGTCACTTTGTGTTATGAACCAGGGACGCTTGTTGGCGAGCGGGACGGCGGATGAAGTGCGCCGGGAATTGGGTCGGGCCGAGCGACAATTAAGTGTGGTGACTTTTGGCGATCCGGAAGCCCTGGTGTCCTGGCTGCGGGAGAGGCCCGGAGTTACGGATTTGAAAGTGGATGGATTAAGAGTGGGATTTCAGTTTACGGGGGAGGATGTGGATCAGGAGGGATTGCTGCTTGGTTTGGTCAATGCGGGATTGAAGGTGCGCTCGTTCGAGGAAGAGAGTTCGTCGTTCGAGGATATTTTGGTGAGAGTGGCCGAGGGAAATCGAGAAGTATGAATGAGGTGAAACGAAAAGGGCCGATCCCGGCCTGGATGATTTGGGCGAATCCGATTGTGCGGCGTTACTGCCGAAGCAGGCTGCGCCCGGCGGGTTTCGGGGTGATGCTTTTGCTCACGATCCTGGTGTCCGGGTTCTTTTTCTTCGTGGTGCGCGAAGCCAGTTCCCGTCCAGGCCTTTCGGTCTCGGATGTTGCCCGGATGCCCTTGATCCCTTTACTGGTGATTCAGGGAATTATTCTCTTTGGACTCGGGACGGGGCAGGCGGCGGCGGGGATTACGACAGAAGCTGATGAGGGTGTGATCGACTATCAACGGCTGGCTCCCATGACTCCGCTGGCGAAGGTTTTGGGCTTTCTGATCGGCCTGCCCATTCGCGAGTGGTTGCTGTTTTTCGCGACTCTCCCTTTTACGATCTATTCGGTCTGGAAGGGCGGGGTTCCTGTGACTGGAATCTTGCAGCTTTACACGGTCTTTGTCATGGCGGCGATCCTTTATCATCTGACCGGACTGCTGGCGGGATCGGTGATGAAGAATCGTCGGTGGGCTTTTCTGACGTCAACCGGAATGGTGCTGCTGCTTTATACCATCATCCCGCAAGCGTCGAAGTTTGGGCTCGTTTATCTCAAGTACGTCACGATCACCCCGGTTTTCAATGAGGTCTATCCCTACCTGATTGCGCGGCCTTTCGGTGAGGCGGCCTCGCTTTATCAAGAGATCATTCCGCCGGCGCGTTTCTTCGGGTTGAATCTCCCGCAATATATTTTCACCCTGATTTCACAAGGGGTCCTCAGTTTTGCGATGATTACGATGCTTTGGCGTCGGTGGCGAAAGGCCGACTGTCATCTCCTCGGGAAGGTCGGAGCGACAGGGCTTTTTGGCTGGCTGCAGGTGATGCTTTTGGGGAATGCCTTGCCGCTGATTGTTTCGGGAGATTTGTTTCCCTCGCGTGGATTAAGGCAAAAATTTGGGCGCTTCCTTCCTCAGAAGGAATCGTGGGCTCCAGAGTCTTGGGAGGCTAGCGTGATGGTGGGCCTTTACGGAGTGGTGACCCTGGCATGTCTTTGGTGGCTGACTTTTGTCATCTCCGCTGAAGATCAGGGTCAGGTCAGGGGGTGGCGTCGCGCTCGCAAATTTGGAAATTCAAAGTTGCCTGTTCTTTCCGATGCAGCGACTTCGGTCCCGTGGACCCTGACGATGGCTGTCATGGGCGCGGTGGGTTGGTTTATCTTCGCGAATGCTCTGATGGAATCGCATTGGTATCCCGAGCTTTCTCTGCTCGTGGTGACTCCGGTGGCAATGTTTTTGGTTCTGGCCAGCGGGGGGCTTGGACTCTCCGCTTTATTGGAATCGGTGGGTCGCAAGGTTACCGGCCTGATTGCTATTTTTGTGGGAGTGCTCCCGCTGATGTTGGGCGTGATCTTTGCTGTGAGCAGTCGTGAACTCATTACGCCTGCCGTTTGGTTGGGCGGGATCTGTCCGCTGACCTGGCCGGTTTACGGATCCGGTGTTTTTCTCTGGCAAGAGGGAATGCCGCGAGATGTGGCACGGGCGCTTCCCAATGCCTACTGGTTCTGGCAGGGCGTAGCAGTCCTGACCGTGATTTGGCTTTTGACCAAACTTCGGGAGGCCCGCAAGGCGATCTCGGAACGCTCGAAGGAGCTCTAAGCGATGGCCGGGTCCGGCTGGCCTGCGCGTTCGAGGCTCTGACGGAAGTTGTCGAGCATCTTGGACTCGCGCTTGAGCATGTTGACGAGGTTTGTCTCGTCTTCCTCGGAGATCAATTCCCGCTCGGAGAAGAAGATGACAAGGTTGGCAATTTCGAGAGTGGCACCGCGGGCGCGGCCTACGAATTCAGCGAATTCGGGCTTGGTGGGGCAGCTGCTGCCTTCGGCAAGAATTCCGGAGACGAGATAGCTGGTCTCACGGAAACGGTTGGCAAAGGCGGTTTTTCCCTGGGATTCGATGCCATCCGAAAGGTCGGCAATACGATGCCCAATCTCGGTTGCCATTTTCCAGACCTCTAGGTTTTCAAATCGAAAGTCAGCCACGGAGGGGGAACTAACGGGAATCCGAGCTGTTGACAAGTGCCTTCTGACATTTACGGCAGGTTGCAGAACTGGTAATCCTTCACCTAGATGAGCGATCAATTGGTGGCAGCCTTGGAAGCGGGTGGAACGAAGATGGTGGCGGCCCTGGCATCGGGACCATCGGACATTTTGATTCGTGAACGAATCGAGACGACCAGTCCGGATGAGACGATCGCCAAGCTGGTGGGTTTTTTCTCAAAGGCGGCGGTAGACTATGGTGCGCCGGCAGTGCTGGCAGTGGGAACCTTTGGGCCTGCGGATCTTGATCCGAAGTCGGCAAACTACGGCATGATTACCTCAACGCCCAAGCCGGGGTGGTCGCTAACTGATTTGCTAGGTCCTCTCCGGAAGGCGATGGGAGGCGTTCCGGCGGTCTTCGAGACCGATGTGAACGCGGCCTTGCTGGGGGAAGTGCAGTGGGGGGCGGCGCGAGGATTGCGTGATGCCGTTTATTTTACGATCGGAACGGGGATTGGAGGCGGACTGATGGTGAATGGTGATCTGGTGCACGGTGCGGGGCACCCTGAAATGGGGCATATGAGGGTGACACGGCATCCGGATGATTCTTTTGAGGGTGTTTGTTCTTACCATCGGGATTGCCTTGAGGGGCTCGCAAGTGGACCTGCGCTTGAAAAGCGTTGGAACTTGGCGGCGGAAGATATACCAAAGGATCATCCGGCGTGGGAGATTGAGGCCTATTATTTGGCGCAAGCGTGTCTGAATGTGCTCGCGGTGGCTCCTCCCCGGAGGGTGATCCTGGGAGGTGGCGTGATGCATCAGACACAGCTTTTTGCGCTGGTTCAAAAGAAGCTGGCTGAGTTAGGTCGCGGCTATTTTGATCTGGGTGATCTTGAGCCGTTTGTCGTTCCGCCTCAGCTTGGGGATGATGCAGGATTGCTGGGGTGCGTGGCACTGGGGCAGCGCCTTTTGAAATCCCAGGCAATGACCGGGCAGACTACGGGGTCTTGAAAGTCCGGAAGTTCGTCTGTTTTGCGGACGATGCGTTCGTTGAGGTGAGAGGGATTCCCGACGTCTTTCCTGAGAGCGCATTGTCTCCGGGAGCTCAGACTAAAGTCCAAGTTCGCTACGGGCGGCGGCGAGGAGGTCGCTGAGTTTGTCGCGATCGGGGGCGGCGCCGCGGGCCATGTCGGGTTTGCCTCCGCCTTTCCCTCCGGCGATGGGGCCGAGGCTTTTGATAAGGTTTCCGGCGCCGTGGCCCGAGTTGTTTCCGTCCTCGCCGCAGAGGGAACCGAGGTGGAGTTTATCGCCATCATCGACAATGAGGAAGGCTGCCCGGGTGAAGTGGATTTTCTTAAGGCCGTTCATCAATTCCTGGAGAAGGGCGGCGGGCCCTTCGGTGGCGATGACGATGTTTCCGGTGATGTTTTGATCGGCGATGAGGGCGTCGGCCATGCGGGCAGCACCGGCTGCCTGGACTTTTTTGACTTTCTTCTCAGCGTCGATTCCGGCTTCACGAAGGGTGGCGAGGTATTCCCGGTAGCTTTTAATCGTGGAGTTGATTTGCTGGAAGTCACCCCCTTCGACGAGGAGGGCACCCATGATGCGGGGGAATTCGACGTGCTTCACCGGGCTTTCCCCGCCTTCCACAAGTTTGAGGTTAGCCTGGTCCAATTTGGTGCGGAAGGACTTTTCCTCGACCGCATTTTTTTCGCTCATTTCGCGAAGCCAGTTCCAGGCGGAATCGCCGCAAGTGGCCTCGATGCGTCGGACACCGGAGCCGGTGGATCCTTCGGATTTGATTTTGAAAAGGCCGATGTCGGAGGTTTTTCGTACGTGGGTGCCTCCGCAGAGTTCCATGGAATAGCCGTCCAGAGTCTTGTCGCCGCCGCCGATTTGGACGACGCGGACGAGGTCACCGTATTTGTCGCCGAAGAACTGCATGATGTCGGTGCGGTCTTTGACGTTGGTATGGGAAACTTCGGTCCAAGAGACGGTGTCGTCGGCTTGGATGGAGGCGTTGACCATTTCCTCGATGGCGGTGAGTTGCCCGGGAGTGAGGGCCTTGGAGTTGAAATCAAAGGTGAGGCGGTCGGGCGAGACGGAGGATCCTTGCTGGGCGGCATCGGGCGAGACGATTTCGTGGAGAGCCCAGTGGAGAAGGTGGGTGGCGGTGTGGTGGGCCTCGATGGGGGCGCGTCTCGCTCTGTCGAGTTTGAGAGACACGGAACTTCCAACGTTCAAGGTTGAACTTTCAACGTTCAATTGATGGGCGACGGCTCCGCCGATTTTTTGAGTGCTGAGAACCGGGTGGCCATTGAGGGTGCCGGTGTCGCCTTCCTGACCGCCCATTTCGGTAAAGAAGACGGTCTGGTCGGTGATGACGAGGTCGCCGTGAATTTCGAGGATGGTGGCTTCACAGGAGTCTTGGTCAAAGCCGACGAATTCGGTGACGGCGTCGGTGGAGATATCGGTGGCGCGGACAACAGTGGTCTTCTGGGAAGCTCGAGAGAGTTCACGGGCTTTTTCCATGCGGGCCTCGACGGCGGCTTCATCGAGGGTGATGCCACGCTCGCGGCAGAGGAGGGCAGTGAGGTCGACGGGGAAGCCGAAAGTGTCGTAAAGCTTGAAGGCTTCTTCGGGTGGGAAGGGTTTAGCTCCGCTACCAGAACCCGTGTTGGATGCTAAAGCAGTGGCTTCAAATAGTAGCAATCCACGATCGAGGGTTTTGTTGAAAGAGTCTTCTTCGGTGGCGAGGGTTTCTTTGACGACTTCGGCGCGGGTGCCGATCTCGGGGAAGACCTTGCCGAATTCTGCGACGAGGGTATCGACGAGCTCGGGGAGGAAGGGCTTGTCGCCGCTGAAGCCGAGGGTGCGGCCGTATTTGACGGCGCGGCGCAGGATGCGGCGGAGGACGTAGTTGCGTCCGGTGTTGCCGGGAATGATGGCGTCGGCGATGGAGAAGCTGAGGGTGCGGATGTGGTCGGCGATGACGCGGAAGGCGATGGCCTCGTCGACTGAAACAGGCGGGACGCCCGTGCTACTTTCAGGGTCTCCGGGGTAGATGTCGTGATACTTCTTGCCGCTGAGTTCTTCGAGCTTGCGGAAGATGGGCTGGAAGACGTCGGTGGCGTAGTTGGTGGGCTTTTCCGAGAAGTCGGTGAAGCCCTTGGTGTTTTGGATGAGGGAGCAGACGCGTTCGAAGCCCAAGCCGGTATCGACGTGTTTGGCGGGGAGGTCGCGGAAGGTGCCATCGGCTTCGGCATTGTATTGAATGAAGACGAGGTTCCAGATCTCGATGCAGAGATCGCTGTCCATGTTGACGAGCTTGCCACCGGTGTCGCCCTTGGGAGTCATGTCGACGTGGAGTTCGGAGCAGGGACCGCAGGGGCCGGTTTCGCCCATCATCCAGAAGTTGTCTTTGGCGTTGCCGTTGACGATGTGGATCTTGGGATCGAGTCCGGCTTTTTCGAAGAGGACGGCCCAGAGGTCGTAGGCTTCCTGGTCGAATTGGGAAGGGTCGCCTTCTTCGGGAGCGTAGACGGTGGCGTAGAGGCGGTTGGCGGGGAGGCCCCAGCGCTCGACGATGAGTTCCCAGGCCCAGGCGATGGCTTCTGGTTTGAAGTAGTCGCCAAAGGACCAGTTCCCAAGCATCTCAAAAAGAGTGTGGTGGTAGGTGTCGTAACCGACATCCTCGAGGTCGTTGTGTTTGCCGCCGGCGCGAATGCACTTCTGGGTATCGGTGGCGCGCGGGGGATCGTAGGGAGTCTTTTCGGTGCCAAGGAAATAGGGCACGAATTGGTTCATCCCGGCATTGGTGAAGAGGAGGCCGGGGGACTGGGGGAGGATGGAAGCAGAGGGCACGATGGTGTGCTGCTTTTCTTTAAAGAAGTTGAGGAAGCTGGTGCGGATCTCTGCGGAGGTCATGACGGGGGCTTTAGGATCATATTTGAGGGGAAGGGGGAAGTTTGAAGTTTATCAGGTTGGGGGATTTGAAGGTGAAGCTGGTGGGATGAGTGGGTTTTCGAGTTTTTGAATTTTGGGAGTAGGATTTTCGGGGCGGGTGACTAGGGTTTTCAAATGTCAGAAGAAAGTTCGCCTTATTCGAGTCCGGTGCCTGTGGGAAGACTGACTTCGCTCGACGCGTTTCGGGGGTTTGTGATGTTTTGGATTGTAGGGGGAGAGGCGATTGCGAAGGCGCTGGCGGGCATGACGGGGGTGAATTCCGAGGTGGTGAATACGGTGGCGACGCAGTTGACGCACGTGGAGTGGGAGGGGTTTCGGTTTTATGATCTCATTTTTCCGTCCTTTGTTTTTATTGTGGGAACATCGCTGGTGTTTTCGCTGAGCAAGTTGATTGCTCCGGGTGATCGGAGGGATGCGACCCGGCGGGTGATCCGGAGGGGACTCCTGCTTTGGGTGATCGGGATCGTTTATTACGGAGGGATTTCGAAGGGGTGGTATGATGCGGGGGCGAACGAGGGGGTGAGGCTGCTGGGAGTATTGCAGCGGATCGGAATTTGTTACCTGGTGACGGGGTTGCTGTTTATTTACGTGCCGATGCGCGGGTTGCTGGTGGTTTTCGTGGCGCTGCTGGCGGGGTATTGGGCGTTGCTGACCTTCGTGGCGGTGCCCGGGCAGGCGGTGGTGAGTTTCGAGGAAGGGCGGAATATTACCAATTGGTTTGATTCGAAGTATCTGCCGTTTTTTAAGTGGAAAGTGACGCATGACCCGGAGGGGATTCTTTCGACTCTTCCTGCGATTGCGACGTGTTTGCTTGGGGTGTTTGCGGGTTTGCTTTTGAAGGGTGAGAGGACATCGGGGGTGAACAAGGGAGCGATTCTTTTGGCGGCGGGAGCGGTCTTGGTTTTTGCGGGGGATTTCTGGGGTCAGTCGTCTCCGGTGATCAAGAATCTCTGGACGTCGAGCTTCGTCGTTTTGGCGGGAGGCTGGAGTTTGCTCCTGTTGGGGGTGTTTTATCTTTTGGTGGATCTGGCTGGTTTGAAGAAGTTGGCGATGCCCTTTGTCTGGATTGGGATGAATCCGATCGCGATTTATTTGCTGACGAGTGTGGTGGATTTCAATGTGATCGCGGGTCGGGTGCTGGGTGGACCGATGGCAGATTGGGTGAATCATTTGGTGCCGGGGCTTGGGGAACTTTTGATCGCGCTTGGGGGGATGTTTTTGCTGCTGATGCTGTGCCGGTATCTTTATAAGAAAGAGGTGTTTTTCCGGATCTAGGGATACTTTTCTTTCGGGTGGAAGTGAGATAAGACAGCCGGATGCGTGAGTGTCCGGGGTGTGGTTTTCCGATTGATCGGTATGGGGTGAGTGATTGCCCGAAGTGTGACGGTCCGGCTCCGCGTGAGACGATGCAGGGAATGCTGGAGGTGGATGTCGCTCACGCAGGGGAGACTGGGAACTTCCGAAACCCCGAAAATCAGTCCTTTTGAAAATCGATGCGCATCTGGCCGTCTTCGAAGAGGATGCGGCCTCCGCCACGGCTCGTGATCTCGTCTTGCATCCAGGCGAGTTCTTGTTCGAAGAGTTCGCCAAGGGCGGCGAAGGCATCCTGAGTGAAGAAAAGGAAGCCCTGCGGAACGCGGGCTTGTCCGAATCTCCCGCCGACGGCGAGAAGGCCCCAGAGGCGGCCTCCGTCTTTGTGGACGTAGGTGGTGAAGGTGCCGTCTTCTTTCTTCTTCCGCTCGATGCGGACGAACATGGAGACGGTTTGCGGATATCCTTTGATTTCGCGCTCGATGATGATTTCGGCACGGCCGCCATCTTCTTCATCAAAGCGGACCCAGACGCCTTTCATTTCGACATGATCAGCGAGGAGGCCTTCCTGACGGGCTTTGAGGGTGTTGGCGAGCCAGGTGTTGATCTGGCGCTCGGTGATGGTGACGCCGTTCCGGGTTTTGGCGGCAAGTTCGATGAGCTTGGGGACGCTGGAGGGATTGCGCTGGCGATCCTCCTCCTTGCGACCGGCAATATCGTCGAGATTCTGGCTTTGGAAACTCTGGTAGATTCCGAAGCCCAGGGCGCCGACGAAGGCGAGGGTGAAGAGGATGAAAAATCGTTTCATGAGTTTAGCTTTGGGGATGATTTCAAGGGTGACAAGCTCGCAAGCCCGGGGATGAAAGATTTCGGGGCTCGGAGGGAAGGACGCTCTCGAGAAGGTCCTTCCTTGGGGGGGCGTTAGTCGGAGGATTTGGATTCTTTTTTTTCTGATTTTTCCTTTTTGGGAGCGCTGGCTTCGGAGTCTTTCTTTTCGCCGGCTTTGTAGGAATCGGAGCGGTAGTCGGTCTGGTAGAAGCCGGAGCCCTTGAAGATGATCCCGGCTCCGGTGCCGAGGAGGCGTTTGACCTGGCCGTCACAGTCTTCCTTTGGGCAGTCGGTGAGTTTGGGGTCATTCATGCTCTGAAAGATCTCAAAGACTTGGTCACACTTTTCGCATTTGTAGTCGTAGTTTGGCATGGGAGTAAAATTTAAGCTTCTTCGGCAGGAAAGTTTTCGAGTTCCCAGCCGGAAATCCCGACTTCATCGGCGAGTTCCTTGAACTCGGCGAGTTCGGCGGCGGAAAAGAGGAGGCCACCGGCGGCATCGGTCCGTTTGCGGAAGCCGGCTTCGATTTGGCCGGGGAGGAGGCACTTATCGTTCCCATGACCGAGGACATCATCAAGAACGGCCTTCATGTTGGCGGATTGCGAGCCGTGGACGAAGGATCCGCTACTCCAGGCATCGGGGTGGATGACCTGGAAGTAGAAGCAGGAGGTGGTTTTGGCACCCTCGCGACCGCGCTCGGTGGGGATGTTCCCGCCGATGAAGCCGCCGACGAGTTCGTTGATGAGGCACATGCCGTAGCCTTTGTGGGCTCCGAAGGGGAGGAGGGCCGCGACTTCATTGGGGTCGAGGGTTTCGTTTCCGTCCTTATCGACAGCGGCGCCGGGAGGGAGCGGTTTGCCTTCGCGCTTGAGCTGTTGGACGCGGCCCATGGCGACGGTGGAGGTGGCCCAGTCGATGACGATGGGGAAGCCGTTGGCCTCTTGGGTCGGGAAGCCCCAGGAGTGGGGATTGGTGCCGAGAGTGGGGTGCTTTCCGAAGAAGGGAACGACTTCGGCGAGGGTGGAGGTGCAGTTGGTGTAGGCAATGTAGCCTTTTTCGGCGGCTTTCATGACGTAACCACCGCCCCAGAGGTAGTGGAAGGCGTTGTCGATGGCGACTTGGCCGACGCCGTATTCGTCGGCCATTTCGATGCAGCGGTCGATGGCGGCGACGGCGACGGCTTGTCCGAGTTTTTTGTGGGCGTTCCAGACTTCGGATGCCTTGAAGCGTTCATTGACGATTTCAATCTCGGCACCGGGAACGCAGCCGCCGGTGGCGGAGCCAAAGAGGTGGTCGAGGTGGAGGGCTTTGAGGGCGTTATGAGTGCGGATTCCGTGGCGCGTGGCGTCCTGACAGACCTGGGCGGCGATTGCGGATTCGTCGGCATGGTAGCCACGGGCCTGATAGGCTGCGGTGACCAGTTCATCATGTTTATCGGCTGGGACTACGTGAAATTCGCTCATTTGTATGACGGGTTTTAAGTGAGGGGGAGACTGGCTTCTTTCGTGAAGATGGCAAGCGGGAAGACTTCTCCAGCGAATCACTCCGGGGAGTTATGATTCCTGAGCTTCCGAAAATTGAATCCACGCAAAGGATGACAGGGCTGGTTCATGGATTGACCTGTTCTTTGGTGATTGGATTGGCGTTACTGGTTTTCGTTCCGGGATCCCAGCGTTCCCTTGGATTCCATGGGGCTTAAATCTCATCCGGGCAAAGAAAAGGCGCTTTCTTTCCTGGAGAAAGGAGCGCCCTGGAAAGGTTGGGTTCGAATGGGATGCTATTCCTCAATCACCCGGAAAATGCCGATTGCGCCGCGGACGCTTGGGATGACTGCCGAGCGGGTTGGGCCGGTGGCCTCCAGTTCATCGGCCTCGAGTTGCCAAATTCCGTTCTCGTCGAGGCGCTCGACGGTGTATGAAGAGTCGGCCCGGGAGGTCCAGGTTAGGCTCAGGCTTTGAGCGGTGGGATCATAGCCAATGTCGGTGACAATGATTTCCGGGTTGAAGGGGACGGCTCCGTTATCGAGGGAGATGGATTCGATGGACATTTCACCACGGCCTTCGTTGGAGTTTCCGCACATCGCCATGACGCCAAAGCCAGCCTCGAACTCGGTGTCGATGTTGTAGTCGGCGTAATTTCCGCCTCCGAGTTCCGTGGTGCCGCTGAACCAGGTAAAACCGGTGGCACTCAGGACGAGGGAAAATTCATGATTTTCGGTTTGCCAGTTCCAGTCGGGAACATCGACGTTGCTTACGACTTCGGCATTACTTTCGTAGGTTTTGGTGTCGTTGGCTGCGTGGATGCTGCCCGAGACGCCATCGGTGCGGGTTTCGCCGATGGTGTTGAGGTCGAGCCAAATGCCCCCTTCATCGTTTTGCCAGTGTTGTTTCGAGTAGGTTTCATCTTCATAGCCACTGAAGACTCCCATCAAGGCGCGGATGGCGGTGCCATCGCCGTTGTCAAAAGTGACGGTGCTGGGGCCGTAAATCCAGGTGATGGTGGTCGTGTTGGTGCCTTCGGGAATAGGGAAGATGTTCCGGGATTCGATTTCTCCGTGGCTCCAGGCTGTTCCATCGGCGGCGCAATTGAGTTTGCCGTTTTCAAAGCTGAGGGATTGGTTGCCGGACTGACCCCAAAGGGCGTCGTCTAGGAAACTTTCGTCAAATTCTTCGGTGAAGCTCTCGGTGCTAATCGGAAGAGTGGGGAGGATTTCAATGGAGGTGACCTGTTCCACTGTTTCACCTCCAACCACGGCGGTGAGGGTGTAATTGATGTTGGTGGATTCGGTGACTTCGGGAGCGGCAAAGCTGACCTGACCGGCGCCGTTGGTGGTGAGGGCGTCGACATTGCCGATCTCTTGGTCGATGGAGAGAGTGGCGGCTTCGTCCGAAAGCCAGCTCAGGGTAATTTGCTGTCCGCTGAAGGCGCGTCCCTTGTCCGAGGCAAAGCTCGTGATGGCCCCGGCGGGTTCGGAGGCATTGAGGATCTCGATTTTATCGAATGAGGTGGTGCCGCGCCCGGAATCGAAGTTCATACCAAGAGCGAGGACGCGGAAGCCATTATTGAACTCAGTATCAATGCCGGCGTTTTCGTAGGAATCGGTATAGAGGAGGGTGTCCCCGTCAAACCAACTGTATTCGGTGTCGGTGAGAGTGAGTTTCAGGATGTGGTTTTCGGTTTCCCAATTCCAGGCGAGGCTGACCTCGCCGAGCGTTGTGGCCTGGCTTTGGGAGACCTTGTCATCAGCGGCGTAGAAGGCATTCCCCGATGCCGTGCCAGTTACGGTTGAGTCAAAGACATCGAGGTCAATCCAGAGTCCGCCGGTGGTATTGAGCCAATGTTCCTTACGCTCGGAAGATTCATTGGCGCTGTGGATGCCGACTTGATAGCGGATCACGCGATTGTCGGCAGTTGAGGCGATGATTGAACCCGGTCCGAGAGTCCAGGCGATGGTGGTTGTTTCACCGGCCGGAGGGATGAGGAATCTTTGATTTGTGGAGATGTCACCACTTGCCCAGTTCCCGCCATCGCCGGAAAAGGTGAGGGAGCCTGATGCGACGGCCCGGCTTTTGGGGCCGGTGCTTTCCCAGACGGCATTATTGAGTTCGACGCCATCAAAGTCATCGATGAGATCGACTCCTTGGGCTTGTGAAAGGGGTAAAAGAAGGGCGAAAGCGAAAGAGGGTATGACTTGCGCTCTTCTTAAATATGAGGATGATTCATGTACAATCATGCAATTACCATAAACCCAATTAGAAGAATGGGAAGGAGCAAGTTAAGCGATTCATTGATGAAATGCGATCAATTCATTGGAAATCAGAGAGGAATCGATTGACAGGCGGTGATTGGGCAGATCACTGCTTTTTTGAGGCTATGCGGTGATTCCTTTCAATCGAGGAGGTATTTCACTCCATTCATTGCGCCTTGAGCGGCAAATAAGGACCTCGGCTTGTGAACGGATTTTTGGGAAACGGCCTAAAGAATTTTCAGGCTTTCAGCGAGAGTGCTGAGCTTGGGCTGTCCTCCCTTGCTTTTCTTGGCTCTTTGGATCCATGAGTCGGGAATGGCCTTGACCTCGCGAATTTGCATGTAGGTGTTGATGATCAGAGCTTGGTTTGTCCCTGAAAGCGCCTCGTTTGCGAGCTCGGTGGAAAGGGCCTTGAGAGCGATATCCTTTTCGCCGATACGATAGAGTGCGTGGGCTGCTTGAGCCCGGTTGATGGTTTTTGCATCAGTTAAGGCCTTGAGGAGAAGTCCTTTTGCGGGTGCTGATTTTTCGCCCAAGGTGACAAGCCCGCTGAGGCCCCAGTAGCGTTTTACGGGGTTCGTGGACCGGGCGGCTTCCTGCAATGCGGTCAGGTATTTTTCATCGCGCGCCGAGGCGATGAAAGCGAGGTCGAGCAATTCGTTGAAGGGGAAGGCTTTGGCTGAAACAGCGGTGGCGATGGCTTGCTCTCCGGCAATCGAAGCGAAAAGTGGTTCAGGGACGACCGCGGTGTCACGAATATCAATCATTTTGGCTTTGAGGGCGGCCCGCATGACTTCGATGGGTTTGGTGTAAGCCGGGTCATTGGCGAGGTTCTTGATTTCCCAAGGGTCGCTTTTGGTGTCGTAGAATTCTTCAACGGGTTGGTCATTTTCCCAAAGTGAGGCATGCACTCCGGTGAGTTTTCCGTCTTTCCAGGCCTTCTGCCAAGCGACCCAGGAGGGCATTTGAAATTGGTAAAAGGAATAGGGTGCGGCCCAGACGTGGGGGGTGAAGTGGCGGACGTATTTGTAGCGTCCATCGGTGACGCCGCGACGGAGGCCGTAGATTTCATCGAAACGGTCGGCAAAGAGGAAGGCGTAGTGGTTCTTGGCAGGTTCCACGCGGTTTTTTCCAAGGAAGGGACGGCCTTGCATCCTGGGGTCATCATCCAGTCCGGCGAGCGAAATAACGGTGGGCGCGAGATCAACGAAGGCGACAACTTCATCGCTGGATTTTCCGGACTGGAAGGGGGAGAGGCCTTTCCATTTCTCGGGAACGTGAACGATCATGGGAATGCGGACTCCGCTGTCGTGGAGGTATCGTTTTCCCCGGGGAGTGGGCCCGCCGTGGTCGCCGTAGTAAAAAATGATGGTGTTTTCAGCGAGGCCGTCTTTTTCGAGTTGGGCGAGAATTTTGCCGATCTGCTTGTCGGTGGCAGTCATGATGTCGTGATAGCGGGCGATATCACGCCGAACTTCGGGGAGGTCGGGAAGGTGACCCGGGAGGTTGAGGGTGTCCGGGTTCAACCTGGTTTTGGGGGGGACCATGCCTTGTTTCCGGGCTCTCTCGAATTTTGGAGGAAAGAGTGAGCTCTCGTGGCATGAGGTCAGGTTAAAAATGGCAAAGAAGGGCGAATCAGCGGGTCGATTCTTGTAGTGGGCCTTTCCGGAGCAATCATCCCAGTGCTTCTTATCGTTGCCATCGAAATTGTAGTCGGTTTTGGAGGCGTTGGAACAATAGTAACCCGCTCCACGGAGATGATGGACGTATGTTTTAAGATCGGACGGGATGCGATGGCGGCTGCGCATATGCTGCGTCCCCATCGATGGCGAGTATCGGCCCATGAGAATGGTGGCGCGAGCGACAGCGCAGACCGGGGCGTTTGAGTAGGCCGCGGTGAAACGAGTGCTGCGGGAGGCTAATTTGTCGAGATGAGGGGTTTGGGCATCGGTATTGCCGTAGCAGCCCAGCCAGTGGGAGGCGTTATCTTCGGTGGTGATCCAGAGGATGTTGGGTTTGTCTGCGGCGAAAGCTGCAAGAGGAAGGAAGCAAAATAGGAGAAGAAATCGGAGCATGTGTGTAGCGGTTTGAACTCAATAAAACGGGAGCTTGGGTCTTGGGCTTTCATTTGCAATGACACAAATCACCCTTGGAGGACAGGGCGATCAGCCAGGGAAACTAAGGAGCTACAAGGTTTACGACGTCGGCTATTAGCATTTGGCTCTTAGCCCGGTCGACCTGAATCCGGTGCGAGAAAGCTAAGAGCCAATCGCTAAGGGCTAAGCGCCATGGTGGTTCTACCAGTTTGCTCCGCTTTTCTCCCTAGCCCTGCCTTGGAGGATCGGTCTGCACGACTGCTCTCATAGGGTTTGGCTCAAAGGAAGGTGGAATGATTGTGGGAACGGCTGCTCTTCCCTGAAACTTATAGCCCCTTATTTCAGTTCTTTGATACGGACGTTTCGATACCACACTCTCTTGGCTTCATCTTGAAAGCTGATGTGTCCTTTCGCAGGCCGGTCTTTCAGGCCGGTCTTGGAGAGATCAAGATCCTGAATGAGGACATCGTTTTGAACGACCTTGAGGAGTGAACCCTTGAGGGTAATGGTATAGCGATTCCATTCGCCGGCAGGTTTCACCACCATCTTTTTGGGAGGAGAAGTTCCGATGACGCCTCCGCAGTCGTGTGCCCCAAATTTTTTCTTATTGTGGGTATCGAGGATCTGGACTTCGAATCCGCTGGTGACGTGGTTTTTAAGATCGCCGATCCGCATGAAGACGCCTGAGTTTCCGGTGGGCTCGAATTTGAATTCCAGATCGAGAACAAAGTCGCCGTATTTCCGTTCGGTGGCCAGGTAGTCATCGTAGCGTTGCCAGCCGCTTTCACCGGGGCGTGGCTTTAGGGTGATAACGTTCTCTTTTTCGACGACCCAATTCCCGCTGGTTTTCCAGCCTGTCAGGTCCTTACCGTTGAACAATTCGACAAACCCGGTCCCGGTCGTGATCTCGCGAATACCAATGTCTTTGAACTCTACGTGCATGTCTTGTCCGCCGTGAAGCTGCAGCCCGAAGTGTCCTTTCAAACGGCCTTTGTCGTTGGTGAGTTTTGAGGTGACGATGTCATTGATTTTGACTTCGAGATCGCGTCCGACAGCGCGGAGTTCCAGGGTCGTCCATTCGCCGGGCTTGTAGTTTCGCTTGCCAATGACCTCCTCACCGGGTTTGTGGACCCAGGCCCGACCGCCGGTCTCATAGAGGCCCCCGGTTTCTTGCGAGCTATCGACCTCAACCTGAAAGCCGTTGACGCTGACATTGCTTTTAACGCGCTCGGAGCGGAAGTAGAACCCGCTATCACCCGAGAGCACACGGAATTTTGCGGTGACGACGAAGTCGGAGTATTGTTTGTCGGAAAGGAGCATTCCGTGCCGTTTCTCGCTCTTGGGACTCTTGCCAACGATCGCTCCATTTTCGACAGTCCAAGTGCCACCGGGAAGAGCGGTCCAACCGTTGAGGGTTTTACCGTCAAAGAGGGGGGCTTCCCGCGCGCTGCCGGTCGAGGCGAGGCAAGAGTTGAGCAGGAAAAGAAGAACGCAGGGGTTGAAAATCGAGTGCTTCATCATGTTTAGGCCTACCGGCTCCCAGTCCGGGAGTTTTCACCCAATGCGATTTTTCTGAGATCCGGGCAGGATAGGTGCGCGCTCTCTCAGGAAAGTTCCCCGGCGTTTCAACACTGGGATTTCTTCGTCGAAAGAACTGATTGATTGGTCTCCTTGGGAGTCCTTTCAACTTGGATGACGAGGGAGGAGTGTTAGTTTTGCTTCCTTCCAATGAAAAGATTCCATGTCATTCTTCTGGTGCTCATGGTCGCAAGGCTTGCGGCGGCAATTTCGATTGAGTGGAGTAGTGATCTCAATGCCGGTGACCTCCAAAGCGATGGGGTGACACCTCTCGATGAGGGGTTTGAGTTCGTTCTCGGGACCTTCGTTGGACTCACTCCCGGCTCCGAGAATCTGGGAGACTGGGAAGCAACTTTTCGACCATTCGGGACCGCCGATTACTCTCCGGAATGGGGGGGCTTTTCGAATTCCCAAAGTCTCGCGAACAACGCCGCACCGTTTGAAACCACGGCCCGTGCCTACATTTGGGGCAGGAACGGCACCGATTCGGGAAGCGAATGGATTCTCATCGGGAAGCCGGCCTGGAAGTGGCCCAACGCCAATCCCGGTGGGCCTCCACCCTTTCCAGTCCGATGGCTGGTGGCCATGGCCACTGAGCCCGAAGATGTTGTTTTGGGAGCCGTGAATGAGACCGGGGACGGAAAATTTTACATGGAGACCGCTTTGGCGGAATTCGATCTCACCTACGAGGCTTGGGTGGAGCAGGAGTTTGACTCTGGAGAGCCGAGTCTGCCTGAGGCGGATTTTGACGGCGATGGTCGCTCCAACTTCCTGGAGTATGCCCTCGATTCCGACCCGCGAACAAAGGACCCTCCGTTTCATGTGGAACTCAATTCGAGACTCGAGATTTTCGTTCCGAGAGTGCCCGGGCGTCAGGTTGAGTGGTTGCTACAGGGAAGCGAAGATCTTTCGGGATTCACGACCATGACCACGGGATTTGAAATCGTGGTCGATGAGCCTGACGAGCTGGTTTTTAAAATCGTCGGTGCGTTGGAGAACCGAAAATTCTTTCGAGTGAAAGCAGTTCCAACCAGTTAGATCGTCGATTCTATTTTTGATTCCAAAGGGGGTAGGGGTCGTGAAGTCGCACCATCTCGTCTTTGAGGAGAGCCTCCATTTCCGCGAGTTTGGCCGCATGAGCGGGGTCCTCGGCGAGGTCGACAAGTTTGGGGTTCTGTTTCCCGTGTTGCTGGAGATACTCGTTGGGATTCTCTTTGAGGTTGAAGAGCTGGGTTTCCCGCACGGCTCCATCGAGGACGTCGAACTTCACGAGCTTCCAATCGCCCTTGCGGACGGAGCGCATGCCGGGTTTGGTGCCGCCTGCATAGACACCGAAAAGGGTGTCGCGAATGATCGTTTTCTCACCAGTCAGGACAGGCTTGAAGCTGATGCCTTCGTTTGTTTCCGGAGTTTTGATACCGGCGAGGTCACAGAGGGTGGCAAGAGAATCCATGAGGTAGATGTTTCCCTGAACCCGACCTTTTTTGACTCCAGGGCCTTTAATAATAAAGGGAACGCGCCAAGTGTGCTCGTAGAGGTTTTGCTTTCCCTGCAGGCCGTGCCGCCCAATGGCCATGCCGTGATCGGAGGTATAGATGATGTAGGTGTTCTCAAGTTCGCCCATCGCTTCGAGTTGTTTCAACACGCGGCCGATCTGAATATCGATGTTTTCAGAGCAAGCGAACTCTCTTCCGAGCTCATTGCGAATGGTCGCCTCGTCGCGGTTCTCCCAGACTCCCGGAACTTTGACTTCATCACGAAGTCCGGGATGTCCGTGTGGGAAAGGGTGCTTTTCCAGATAGTTGATCGGGAGTGGGGGCTGCTTGGGATGGAGAGCGGGGATTGAGTTTTTGTCCCGATGGTTTTTGGCTCCGTATTTGGCAAGGAGCTCCGGTTTGCCGTTGCGCTCATCGTGCGGGTGGGAGAAGCCGAAGTAGATGAGAAAGGGGTCTTCGGTCTTCTTGGCCTCACGGTCGGTCAGATAGTCCATGACTTGCTGGCCGTGCCAGTGCGAGCCTGTTTCGTCCGTGCCACCGCGTTTGGTGGCATCTTTGACGATTTGAAATTGTTTGTTCGCCAAGCTGTAGCTATTGCCCCGTTTGCAAGTGCGCATCGTTTCATAGCCGGCTCGATTGAAGACCCGTGGGAGGGTCTGGATTTCGGGCTGAGCGCCCCGGGGGACTTGTTTTTTAGGATTCTTTTTGGAGTTCTTTGGAATGTGCCAAACGCTTTGCCCCGTCATGATCATCGTTCTCGAGCAGGTGCAAACCGCACCACTCCAGGAACCCATGTGGTAAGAGCCATCGAAGACGAGGCCCTCCTTAGCGAGGCTGTCGATGTTCGGGGTCTCGAGAGGGGACTTGGGATTGTAGATCTTAAGATCAAAGGGGGATTGGTCATCAACGAGGATGAAGAGGAAATTTGGCTTCTTGGCGAGCAAGGCCGGCGCAAAGACAAGGGCGACGAAAAGAAGAAAAACGGTTTTCATTTCCGGGAACCTACAGAATATCGAGATGGCTTCCGACCAAAAAAGAGAAATGAGTCCTGCCGATGGAGTCGAATCCCGAAGTGCCTACAAGGTCGATCCGCACTGATTGCGTTCGCTCATGACTTCGAGTCTAAAGTCATGCCGAGATCGGCAGCCCGTCCGCCCGGGAGCTCCATGATTTGAATTTTCCGAAAGTGAATCTCGGCCCCTTCGGACTCCATGCACAGGTATCCTTTGCGGAGATCGGCTTCGCGGATGCCGTTGACGAACTTCCCGTTGATGGAGAGCTTGACCGTGCCATCGACTGCGACGATGACGTATTGGTTCCACTCGCCTTTACCTTTGCAGCGCATTTCAAAGGACATGCTGCGGCTCCCCCGGGGGTTTTCCGGGGTCGCCTTCATTCCGCCCGCGCCGAAGAGTTCGCCGCTGACGTAGCCGGGATGATTGGGGGAACCGTCGCGCTTCTTGTGGATATAAGGCCACTCGAGTTCGAGCATTTGAACCTCCATTCCTTTTGGAAGGCGGTTGCCGCTGGGTTTGGCATCGCTCCAGAGAAAGACGCCTGAGTTGCCTCCAGCTTCCATGTGTCGCCATTCCACGACAAGGATGAAGTTCTCGTATTGTTTTTCGGAGCGCATGACTCCGATGGGTTGGCCGGAGCAAATAAGCAGGCCGTCTTTGACCGACCAGGTTTTAGGCGAGGTGTTAACGTCGATCCAATTGGTCAGGTCCTTGCCGTTGAAGAGATTGACGAAGCCGAATTCCGTGGTTGGAGGAGCGACAGTTTTTTCCTGAGCCGTCAAAGATGAGATGGAGAGGCCGATCGCGATAGGGAGTCCTTTTAGAAATGACATTCATGAGGCTATCGTTCGGGAGTATCTCTTGGAAAGAGCTGTTCTTATTTTTTAGCGTCCGCGAGATATTGGTCGGCGCGTTCATTCCAAAGGGTAATGAGCTTTTTGAGCCTATCAGGGTGTCTCGCGGCGAGGTCTTGGTTTTCACTACGATCGTTGGTGAGATGGTAAAGTTCCCAAGGTTGCTTGCTTGAGGAGACAGCCTTCCAGCCATTTTGCAGAATGGCGTGGTGCCCGTCGTGGGACCACCAGAGTGCTTCATGGTGATTTGCGGTGTCGGCGCGAAAGAGGGGCGTGAGTGTTTTTCCCGGGATGGGAGGGCCTTTGTCGGCGGGCTTGGCGCCGGTGAGTTCCAAGATGGTGGGGACGATATCAATGGCATGAGCAGGGGTGTGCCGAAATTCTTGTTTGGAATCGATTCTCTTGGGCCAGTGAGCGATGAGGGGAGTGGAAATTCCTCCTTCGTGGGTCCAGGTTTTATGCTTCCGGAAAGGGGTGTTGGCGGTGGTGGACCAGCCGGGTCCCAGGCAAAGGTAGGTGGCTGCGGAACCCATGGGAGCTTTGGAATCGTGACCATCATCGCGCACCATGATTTCGGCGCTGGCACCATTGTCGGAGAGGAAGAGAATGAGGGTGTTGTCAAATTGACCGGTCTTTTTGAGGTGATCAATGATCCGTCCGATTTCTTGGTCCATGCGATCGATCATGGCCGCGTGAATGGCCATCTTGCGGGCCTGGAAATTCTTTTGAGGTGCGGTGAGGCTTGTCCAGGGCAAGGGGCGGTTGACTTCGTTTTCACCGAGGATTTTGAGATGTCCGGGGAAGTGGTAGGGTGGGCCAAGGTCCGGCATGACTGGGGATAGGGCGATGTGGGGGAAACCGAGCTCACTCATGCGACGGTGCCGTTGTTTGCGAATAGTTCCCCAGCCTGAAGTATAAGTTTTTTCGTAATTTGCGATATCTGCGGGCAGGGCGTGGAGCGGGAAGTGGGGAGCGGCGAAAGCCAAATAGGTGAAGAAGGGGGAGTTCTTGTGGTTGGAATCGTGCTCTTTTAGGAATTCAAGAGCCCGGTTTGCAAGCTCGGTTGTGCCGTAAAAGTGAGTTCCTTCTTTAATGGTCGGGAGTGGTTTGTCATCGAGGTAGTGGGTGCGGGGGTTGAAAAACCGGCCTTGGTCCTTGAGGTAGTATGAGCGGTCAAAACCGGCTGCGACGGGCATGCCGTCGAGGTGCCATTTGCCGATATGGTAGGAACGGTAACCGGCGGGTTTGAGGAGAGAGGGGAGGAGTGGAGCCCATGAGGGGCGCTTGCCTCTGCCTCCGCCCTTGCCTGGTTTTCCCTTGATGCTGTCTCTCCGAACTTGCTGAGGGTAGTAGCCGGTCATCAGGGCGGCCCGAGTGGGCCAGCATCTGGCGGTGTTATAGAAGTTGGTAAAGCGCAGACCGTTCGTGGCGAGGGAATCGAGATGGGGTGTCTTGATTTCAGAGCCGTAGCAACCAAGGTCCGAGTAACCAAGATCATCGGCAAGGATGAGAAGGATGTTGGTTTTTTCCGGGTTGCTTTGTGCCAAGAGCGAAAAGGCACTTTGGAGAATGAGGAGGAAAAGGAGTGGCTTCATAAAGACGGATTAAGAAATAGAGTTTGGTCTCAACGGGAGAGGCGGTCTTCATTTTTCAGGAGATGCCGGTGCAGAGTATGAGAATCATGAAGTGGTTTTAAAGGGGGAGGGATGATCCGGGAATGAACGGGCGAAAAAAAACGGGCCGCGTTTTCACGAGGCCCGTTTTGAGAGATAAATACGGGAAGGCCCAACCTTACTTGCCGATGGCGTAGATGTGGGTCTGGGTGACGATGTAGACGGAGCCATTGGCAACAACGGCGCTACTGTAAATCGGAGCGGGAAACTCGATGGTGGCAAGTGATTCGAGTTTTTTACCAGCTTTGAGGATGTGAAGTTCACCATCCTCGGTGCCGAGCCAGACTTTGCCATCAGCGACGAGCGTGGAACCCCAGATGCGGGATTGGGTTTCGTGAGTCCAATGATACTTGCCGGTCTTGGCATCGAAGCAGTGGATGTCACCATCATACTCGGCGGCGTAAAGGAGGCCGTCGGCGACACTGAGGGTGGAGATGGAACGACCAACGAATCCCTTTGCTTTTTGATCGAGCGTCGAAGTCCACTTGGCTTTGCCATCCGGTCCGATGCAGGTGATTTGTCCGACTCCGTCGCCATGCTCGGGATCCTGGCCGATGATGGCGTAGACGAGTCCGTCCGCAATCACGGTGGTGCCAATCACTTCGCTGGGTCCGGCGTAGGTGGCGTATTTGATGGGCTTGCCATCTTTTTCGCGATACTCGGCGGGGTTGCAATCGTGACGCCAGAGTTCCTTGAAGATGCCGAAGCCATCCTCGTCCTTGGTGGGCTTGGGGTCGAAAGCGTAGGTGAATCCGTCGCCACCACCCCAGACAATGGCATCTTTATCACCAATCTTTCCGTAGGCGGGTGAGGACCAACTTGCGTGAAGGACTCGGGTGGAAACCCCGGAGGCTTCCTCGACGAGGAGTTTGCCGGTCTTCTTGTCGAGGCCGACGAGGGCGGGAGACTTGGGTGCGGCGATATTGGTGTGCGACCAATCGACCCCGTTTGAAGTGGCGGTGTAGAGGGTGTCACCGACGATGACAGGGGAGCAGGAGGAAACGTTATGCGGGAAGACCCCGAGTTCCTCACGCATGTCGTAGATCCAGATGATGTCGGCGTGTTGCTTGGTCACTTTGACAACTTCGTCTTCGACGGCCATGTATTTCGCTTCGTCCTTGAAGGGGCCGTCGTTGCCATTGGCCATGCCTTCGGTATCGAGGCAGACGACTTCGCCACGGTTGGTGACGAGCCACATGCGATTTCCCTCGATCGCGGGAGATGAGCAGAGGCCGACGTATTCCCAGTCGCTCACCTTACCGGCGCCGAGCTTGGGAATAATGAGTTGCCAGGCGAAGGAACCGTCTTTTTCGTCGAAGGCCATGAGGACTCCACGGTCACCTTTTTGGGTATCGTTGCGGGGTGACTCGTTGTTGGTGCCGACGTAGACTTTTCCTCCTGCGACAATGGTATTGCCGTAGGCCTGGGAGCCGAGCTTGGCGGCCCACTTGATGTTTTTGGCGCTGTCGAGGATGGCGGCTTCGGTCTCGTCATCAAGTTCACCGGGATTGATGTCGATGGGGAGGTCTTTTGCTTCTCCGACCATATTTCGGGTCGGGTCGTTTCCCCACATTGGCCAGTCCTTGGCGGCGGCGGTGAGGGTGAGTCCTGAAAGGAGGAGGGCGGTGGTGGTTTTCATGGTTCCAGAGTGGTTAAGAAATGAAGGCGCAACTGCTACTTGGCATTGCTGAGTTTAATATTGTCGACGTAGACGCGCTTTTGGGCTTGAGGAGAGAAAGCGAAGACGCCGGCGGAGCCTTTCGGGTGGACGCGCTTGACGGGGACCTTGATGGTCCAGTCGGCAGGTTCGTCCTCGCCTTTGGGCCAGGCTTTGGCTCGGACTTCGCCGGTGCCGTCGTCGTTGGCTTTGACGTGGGTTTTGAGGTGATACCAGGTGTTGGTTTTGATGGGGAATTTGACGGATTTTTTGACTCGCTCGTGGTTACTGGAAACCTCGAGAGTATCTTGGTTGCCGACGAGGGTGATGAGGTAGCGCTGATTGACGAGCCCGACGGTGGACTTGATCCGGCGGTTGCCATCGGTCATGACATCGGCTTCGAGGACGTAATTACTCATCTCGGGGTCGCCGAAGAAGTTCATGGTGCGCTGGAAGAGGAGGTTATCGAGGCGGTTGGCGATGACCTTGGAGCCGTCCTTTTCAAGAACATGCCACTTGATGCGGGCACCGAGCCAGGCGAGAGGAGGAAAATTCACCTTCTCGCCCTCATACTCCATTTTCAGATCGACGGCTTCGAAGTCCTCGGCATATCCCGAGCCGGCGTGGACGCGGCCGCGGGTGGTGGCGGACATGCCATTGAAAGTGACCTTAAGGGCACCTGCGGAGATCTTGGCGTCAGCGGCGGCGGTGACGGTTCCGGTCTTCGCGTCGAGGGCGGCATCGACGGCGGCTTTGACCCTGGCGGTGGGAGGGACGAATTTTTCCCAAGAGAGGCCACTGCTCACAACGGCGACGCGCTGTCCGGATTTTGAAAGTCCCCAGACTTTAAAGTCCTGCTTCTGTCCCGGGGAGATCGCGAATTCAGCGGGGACGATTTGCAGTTGGGTGATCTTGGTGTCTTGTTTATCGGCAGGGACCGGGGCTTTGGCTGAATTTTCCGGGATGAACTTGCCCTCTTTGTTTCCAAAGCAGTAGAGGCCGTCGCGGGTGGAGAGGTAGACTTTGCCGGCCCAGATGGTGGGGGCCGCGAGGCACTTCACGCCGGTGCCGTCGTCGGCCTTGATGTCGGCGTGGGAAAGGACTTCCGCTTTTGCGTCGGTCGGTTTGACAACGACGAAGGAGCCCTCGAACCATGGGGCGTAGATTTTGCCATCACCATAAGCCGGGGAGGCGTGGATCTGGTCGGGAGCAAGTTTTTCGTGCCAGAGAGTTTTGCCGGAGGTGGCATCGACGGAGATAAGTTCGCCCGTGAAGTTGGTGGTGTAGACGCGATCTTTGACCAGGATGGGGGAACTGGTGAAGCCGATGTGTTCGTCATTGCGCCAGAGTTCCACGCCGGGATCGAGGACGACTTGTTCCTTGGGATACTCGGTGGGAATTTTGAGGCAGACGAGGCGGCCTTTGGAGGTGGCGTCGATGTTTTCCTTGCCGTGGAGGGCGATGAGTTTGTCGTCGCCATAAAGGACGACTTGGGAATTCACTCCGCCTTGGGAGAGTTGGAAGCGCCAGACGGGTTTTCCAGTGCGGGCGTTGACGCAGACGACGTTGCCGCAACCGGTTCCGGCGTAAAAGACGGCTTGATCGCCGAGTTGGCCGAAGACGGGCATACTGAAGGATGAGTCGACAGGGCGGATGCCGGGGCTGGAATACCAGACGAGTTCTCCTGAGATTTTGTCAAAGGCGTAGAAGCGGTCCCGGGCGGGACCGGTGGTGCCCCAGTTGGCGGTGACGCAGTGGAAGATGACAAGGTTCTCGAAAACAGCGGGGGATCCGGTGCGGCCATTCGGGAAGGTGAGACGAGCGAGCTTTTCGATGAGGGAGATTTCCCAGACAGGCTCGCCATCAGCGGTGAAGGCGACGCAACGTCCGTTCGAGGTTTGGAGGTAAACGTTGCCGGTTTCTGGATCGATAACGGGGGATCCGACGCCGTAGCGGTTGTAGACAACGTCGGAGATGTAGTCGGTGAAGCGTTTTTCCCAGATTTTCTTGCCGGTGATGGCGTCAAGGCAGAGGAGGGTTTCCTGGACGTCTTCGGCAGGATCGTCGCCGAATTGGCCATAGCCGAAGATGTAGAGTTTGCCATCAGCAATGACGGGGGCACCGGCGCCGTTGAGGTCGTATTTCCAGAGTTGGGAGTCGGCGCCTGGTTTCCAGGAGTCCGGGAGGTTGGCTTCGGCGGAGGTGCCGTTTTGATTGGGACCCCTCCAGTTGAGCCAGCCGGTGACATCGGCGGAGGCGATGGAGGTGGCGGCAAGGAGGCCGAGGGCAAGAGAGCGAATTGTCATGGGCATTTTCATACGCGGTTTAATGGGGGAACTCTCATCTTTTGAAGGAGGTTCGTCAAGTTGGGGGATTTTTTTGGAAGGGATTTTAGATAGCCGGGAGGGGTTTTGAGGGCTTGGTTTTTTGGAGCCATCGTTCAAGTTTTGGGGAAAGCGCGGCGGGGTGACTGCCAAGCGGGTGGAATTTGGGTGAAAATCCAACCCATCTCTCCGGGGCATCCCCGGGGGATCGAATGACCAAGCATGACCGGCGCTCCGCCCTCGTGGCATTTCATGCCAGAAGGGCGGAGCCCAGCGAGACAGGTTGGGAGGTTGTTCTGCCGCGCTTTTGATTTTTCAAATGAAGAAAGTGCGTCAGGCGATTGAGGAACGCGTTGCTGAAGTCGGCGATGGGGATTTGCAGGTGCTTTTTTCGCGCAAATTGCCGAAGATGGGGTATTCGGAGAAGTGGTTGGAGCGGGAGTTGTCCAAGTATGGGACAAAGTTACTGCAAGCGGAGGCTTGGACGCGGGAGATCCCGGAGATGAAGAAGGGCTGGGGGCCCGTGTTGACAACAGTGGGTGAGTTGGCGGGACACTTGAGACTGGGGATTGAGGAGTTGGAATGGTTTGCGGATTTGACGGGGAGAAATCCGAATGGGGGGGCTTTGGGGCACTACCGGTATCGTTGGATTCCGAAGCGGAAGGGTGGGCGGAGGTTGCTGATGGAACCGAAGGAGTCGCTCAAGATCACGCAACGGCGGATTCTGGAGACAATCGTCAATGAGATCCCGTTGCATGAAGCGGTGCATGGGTTTCGGGAGGGCCGGTCGATCCGGAGCTATGCGGAGCCGCATTGTGGAAAGCAGGTGGTGGTAAGGATGGATTTGGGGGATTTTTTTCAATCGATCACGGCGGCGCGGGTGACGGGTGTGTTTGAGCGGTGTGGATACCGGAGGAAGGTGGCTCGGGTTTTGGCGGGGCTTTGCACACACGAACCGCCGGGTGAGGTGGCGAAGATGGCGAGGCATTTGCCGCAGGGGGCTCCGACTTCTCCGGCCTTGGCGAATGCGGTGGCGTATCGGCTGGATTGCCGCTTGGCGGGCTTGGCTGAAAAAGCGGGGATGATTTATACGCGGTATGCCGATGACTTGGCGTTCAGCGGGGAGAGGGTGGGCAAGGGGTTTTGCGACCTTGTCAACGTGATCATTTTGGAGGAGGGGTTCCTGATCAATCCAAGGAAGACGCGGGTGATGAAGGCATCGCAGCGACAGCGGCTGGCCGGGGTGGTGGTGAATGTGCACCCGAATGTCAGTCGAGCGGAATTTGACCGTCTCAAGGCGGTGCTGCACGCGGGGCCACCGGCGGGCGAGAGGGAGGTTTTGCGTGGGAAAATTGCGGCGGTGCAAATGGTCAATGCCCGGCGCGGGGCAAAGTTGCTGGAGATGTTTCAGCGGACGGATCATGCCACTTTTCTGCCATCGCACAGACGGATGACGAGCTTGTGAAGAACCATGCGGGGGTCTTGGCCTGAAGTGACGAGGGCTTTGTCGGCATCGAGGCAATCGCTCATCCCTTGTTGGAGTTGCGGGAGAGTGAAGTTTTTGGCCCCGACGGCGGCCATTTTGAGGCCCCAGGTATTGACGGTGCCGTCTTTTTTCTTGGGGAGGACGGCCTGGATACCGGCGGGCGCGCGGCTGGGACCGCCGTAGGAACCCGCGAGTTTGGCAAAGAAAAGATTTCGGACGGTGGGGATGATGGAGGCTTTGATGAGGCCGACGGCGTTCTCGTTCTTGGCGATGAGGGAGTCGATGAGGTCGATGGCGCGTTTGGCGTTTCGTGTTTCGACCGCGCGGGAGATTTCCCAAATGACGCCTTTGTGGCTGACTGAAACCATGAGGGTGATGTCCTCGACGGTGACCTCACGGCGGGTGTCGCCGAGGTAGAGGTCGAGCTTTTCGATTTCGTTGGTGATTTGGCGGGTTTCCGCGCCGGCACGCTGAACGAAGAGTTCGAGCGCCTCGCCCTGGAGGGTGAGGTTTTTTTCGCGCGCGATGCGGGTCACGATGCGGGCGACTTGTTCCTCCCAACCTTCCTTGGAGACGTCAATTTTGTCGTAGGATTGATATTCCGTGTTTTTCTTGGCCCATTTGCCAAAGCGACGCACGCCGTTGATGCCGGTGGCACTCAGGAGGAAGTTGACGCCATCGGGGAGGTCGTCCTGGAGGACTTCAAGGAGGTTTTCAACTCCGGTGACAGCGCGCTCGGCTTCGCTGGTGCGGTCGGTGCCGAAGAAATTGGCCCCTTTGAGCCAGACGACTTTGTTGGCAGCAAAGAGTCCAAGGGTTTGCAGCGCCTCGATCGCTGAGGAGCATTTTTGGAAAGCGGCTTCGGAATTATCGGCCACTCCCTCTATAATTTCATTGGAAAATTCATCGCTCCCGGGAGCCTTAAGGCTCTCGAAGAGGGCGGAGGCTTCCTCGGAAACCCGGCCTTCATCAGTTCCGGTGACGACATAAATTGGCATGAGCGCAGGGTGGATCTTTGAAGAGAGAGATGAAAGAGAAAAGGGGAAAGCTTAGGGCTCGATACGAAGGTCGGTCACGGGATTTCCGCCGATAAGATCTTCCTGAATGATCCGTTCAAGATTCTCCGGAGTGCAGGAATGATACCAGGTGGCATCGGGGTAAATCACGGCGATGGGGCCGCGGGTGCAGATGCGGAGGCAGTCGGCTTTGGTTCGATGCACGAGGGCCTGGGGGCCGCAGAGCTTGAGTTCGGTGAGGCGTTTTTTAAGAAACTGCCAGGAGGCCATCCCTTCATCAAAGGCGCAGCATTTGGCCTCGGTGGGGGTGGCGCAGAGGAAGATGTGCTTTTGATAGCCATCGAGATTGAGGGCCTTGGCTGTGGTTTGCAGGGCGTCGGGCATGCGGAGAACTAAATCCGGGATGTCGGGATGGACGAGGCAAAAGTGACTCTCTTCTTGGCGGAATGTGACGACTCCGTGACATCGGGGAGCTTCTTCCGGGTCGGCTGGCGGGCTTAGCTGTCCTCTTCTAAATCTATGACCCATTTTTTTCGACGAATGGTCCCGGTTGCGGGTCTGCTTTTGATTCAGCCCCTCTCCGGGGATGGAAGAGCACCTGCTTCGGATCTCGTCCGAAAAGAGGAGAATATTCTCCCATGGCTGGGACGTGCGGATCTCTTGAAGCCAATCGTTCCCCCGGACAAGGATGCTGTTTTCCCGGGCGAGGGGAAGCCTGAGCCTGTTGTTGGCGATGAAAATGCCGGGCCACTGCTACCCGGGGATATCAAGAAAGAGGGCTTGGCGGATGGGGCTGATGTCGTAGCGCCAGCTGATGGGGTTGCCGAGGAGCGCGGAGCAGGGATGTTGCCCAAGACGAAAGCGGGCGATGGTCCGGGTTCGGTGGAAGGCGTGGTTTATGATCAACAGGGAAAAGGCGTTCCCGGAGTGATCATCACGTTGCCGGATCTAGGCTTTCAAAGGAGAACAGGAGACGATGGAAGTTTTCGTATCACCGGACTTCCAGTCGCGGGAGTGACGGCGCAATTTATCAAACCGGCTTATCTGTCCAAGGTCGACGTTCTCCAGATCAGGGAAGAGGGCGTGACCAAGGTGACAATTCGCCTTGAGCTGAAGCCGGTGGAATTGGCTGAAGGGGAGTATCTTCTCGATGCAGCGGAGATTATTCTGGATCCGGTCGAAGATGACGCGCCTCCTCCCGGGATCACGACTGAAACCGGACCGGGTTTGGCGGGTGGTGGTTTGTCGAAGGAATTTCTCTCTAAGTCGGGAGCGAGTGATGCAGGTGGGGCGGTGTCGAAGATTTCCGGCGCCAACGTTGTGGGTGGCAAGTTCGTCGTTGTCCGTGGTCTTGGCGACCGCTATAACAACACGACTCTCAATGGTGGGATTGTCCCAAGTCCGGAGACTTCGCGGAAGGCGGTGCAGCTCGACCTTTTTCCATCCAACGCTTTGCAGGGAGTGGCCATTCAGAAGACCGCATCTCCCGAGCTTCCGGCTGACTTTGTCGGCGGGCTTGTCCAGTTGCAGACGCTCACTGAATCGAAGGAAGATTTTTTGAGTGTGCAGGTGGGGACGAACGTTGATCAAATGACGCAGCGACATGGGAAGTTCTTCACGGTCCGTGGATTGGATCTGAGTTCCGATCTCAAGTCCTCCAATCCAGTTCCGATTCCAACCTTGAACACCCGCGCGTCCGGCCCCGAGGCGCAGCAGCAACGGCAGGCCTTTTTCGATGCCATCAGCTTTAAGCCCCGCCAGAGTAATCCGGAATTTGACCGGGATATTTCGGCGTCATTTTCCAAGAGCTGGGAGCTCAGCGGGAACAGTAGTTTTAGTCTTTTGGGAACAATCGGGCGCTCACAGGAGCAGCGATATCGTAAGATGGAACAGTCGCGATTTCAAAATGCCATCGGGCTCAGGGCGAGCTTCCCGGCGAGTGATTTGAATCAGCGCTTTGCCGATCTTTCAACCCTCCGTCAGCTCGGAGGCAATACCGTCTTCGATGGCTTGGTCGGTAATTTCACCCAGGAGTCCTACACCGAAACGGAAGAGCGTAATATGCTGCTTTCGGGGAGTTTGAAGATCGGTGAGAATCTGGATTTAAACGGGACGTTCTTCAACTTTCGTTCCGGTAATGCGACATACACTCTCATTGATAATGGCGTGACCCGTCTCGCGGACTTTGATCTTGAAGCCGAGTCAGACGCTCTGGCCCGGGGACAGGTCTATTTGGATAACGATTTTGAGGCCAACAGCTACCGGCAGATCTATGACTTGATCTATCGTGAATTACAATTTGGCCAATTGGGAGGAAGCTACCGCTTTGATGATTGGCGTGATGGCGCGTTCTTGAATTGGAATGCCTATCACAGTGAAACCGGTGAGTCCTCTCCCCGGAGCTACGAGCTACGCGGATACTTTGTTCGGGAATTGGACAATGAGATCGACCCTATTAGCGGGATTACAATCCCAAACCCGGCAAACCCTGCCAACCCAAATTCCTCAAGCCTCATTCAGTTCGATACTTTTGATGAATCGAGTCAATACAAGGTTGATGGCGTTCTTCCTCTTCTAGAAGTGACAGATGATCGCAAACTTAATCTGATCTCCGGATTTGGACAATACCGTCGATCCCGGGAAAGTAGTACCACTGCTGCCATTATTGCGAGTGGTGCCGGCCTCACCACGCCCCAGGCCGGGATTGATGCGACGGACCGTATTCTCAATGATCAGGAAAATGGAATTTCAAATTCGGTCGATTCAGCGGCCGGGTTCATCCCCGGCTCATCCGGTCTCGGGGTGACACCTGAGTATCGCGGATCGAATGATATCGAGTCAATCTATGTGGGGCTTGATGCCGGGTGGGATGATTGGTTCCTTCTCGGGGGAATCCGCTTTGAAGAGGAGACCCGGTCTTTTGTGATTCCGGGCGGGCGCAGGGATATCACACAAACGACGATCTCTGATGACCTCTATCCGTCGCTTCAATTCGGAAAATATTTCGGCGGTGAAAAAGAGTTCAAGATGAGTCTGAACTACTCTGAGACCGTGGTGCGTCCGACCTTCTATGAATTCATTCCTGCTCGAATTCTTGATTTGACCAACCAACGGGTGATCGTCGGTAATCGCGATCTTCGGGAGACGCAGGCGCAGAACTTTGACTTCAGTTTAACGTGGCGGAAAGAAGCCAATTACGCCGGGATCAATGTTTTCCATAAAATCATCACGGATCCAATCTTCACGGTGAATGATCCCTCGGGAATTGCGGACCGGACGTTTGTGAATCTCGGCGAGACCGAGGTCTCCGGAATTGAACTTGAGGCAAGCTATGGCTTGGGAGCCGGGTTTTCCGTGACTGGAAACCTTAGCTTTATTGATACGACCGCCGAGGCGGGGGTCGTGACCATTAATCGTCAGGATTTTCTGGGTCAGATTGATCGTTTGGAAGGGCAGCCCAATCTCCTTGGAAATATCATCCTCTCATGGGATGACGATGAGATGGGCCTCTCTTCAAATTTGATCTACAATTACACCGGTGAATATCTCACTGTTGCCAGTCTGGGATTCGTAGGTGATCCGGATTCGGCTCTTCCGAATGAAATTCGCAAACCGTTTCACTCGCTCGATTGGAATCTTACCAAGAAGTGGGAAGGCAATTGGGCTGACTATAGCTTGAAGTTTCAAGTCCGGAATATTTTGAACTCCGAGGTCGAAATATCCTACGAGGGACTTGCCTCGACAATTGCTCCGGCCGAAGCCATTGCGCCGGGTCGTGAATTTGGTATCTCATTCGAGGCCAAATTTTAGATTGCGAGGCAAGGTAACGATCTTGTCACTGAGTTCCGGTTTCCAGTTTCGAACTCCAATGTATTTTGCAAATGACAGATGCCTTGTGCGTCTGGTTTATATTCGAAAACAGTATGTTTATGAAACACGAAATTAATTACCGCCCCTTCACCCTTTCGGCCCTCCTTGGACTTGCGATGGTGGGTGTATCGTCGGCCATGCCGACCATTATCCAACCTCCCAATACGATCGATACCGATACGACCTGGGACTCCGACACAGACGATGATGGCGAGATCGACCAGATCTACTATCTCGATGAGGCCATTTTTGTGGGTGACTTTGACGGGGGGAACACTCGCCCGACATTGACCATCACTCCGGGCACGGTCATCGCCTCTACTGGTTCTGCCAGCGGTAATAGTGGACTCGATGTGGGCTCACTCGTGATTGCCCAGACCGGTACGATCATCGCAGAGGGAACCCCCTCTGCTCCGATCATTTTCACCAGTGCTGCGGAAGCTGAATTTCTCTACAACGTCGATATTGACGGCGGCGGCATCAATACCGTCAAGCCCGATGCCATCGGCGGTGACGCTGATGGTTCCGACGGTGGAGCCTGGGGTGGTGTGATCATTCTCGGGAATGCTCCCATCAACTACTACAACACTCCAACTAATAACCTGAACTCGAATGCCGTTGAGGGATTCGCTCAGAACGAAGCTGGGAACGACATTCTTTACGGAGGTAATAATCCTGCCGATAGTTCGGGAATCTTCCGCTACGTCAGTATCCGTTTTGGTGGATTCGAATTCGCGCAGGACGAGGAGATCAATGGTCTCACCATGGCCGGTGTCGGCTCCGGAACGACCATCGACCACGTCGAAGTTGTTGCCAACACCGATGATGGTTTCGAGTGGTTTGGTGGCAACGTCAATACAAGCCACCTCTTCGCGCTTTACTGTCAGGATGAGTCCTTCGACATCGACGAAGGTCACCAGGGCGTGCACCAGTTCTGGTTTGCGGTTCAGTCCAACAATAGTGACTACGGCACCGAGGCTGATGGTGGAAATACCACCGGATCCAGCGGCACCGGAGTGAAGATTGGCGAGCCATTGAGCAAAACCCAGATCTTCAATGCGACTTACATTGGAGCCACCGGTGACGTGGATGAGTCCGGAGACGGAGCCCTTCTCGGTTCGTCGGATTCCTTCCGCCTCAAGGACAATTTCGCGGGTCAGTTCCACAATGGTATCTTCACCAGCAGTGGGGATGATATTGTCCGTATCGACGATCAGTTCACCATCGATCAAGTCGGAGGGAACCTCATCTTCCATAATAATCTTTTCGGGACACCCGATGATGAAGAGACCAGCAACAGCGGAAACGACAGCGCGGTCGCGGAAGCGGCTTTGATCGCTCAGAGCGGAAACCAGACGAACGTCGATGTTCAGTTCAGTGCCGTGACCCGCAATACCGTGGGTGAAGTCACTCAAATTGACCCTCGCCCGCAGGTGGGATCTCCTGCTTGGACCAACGTTCTGACCCCCGGTGCACCGGCTCCGACAACTTATCGTGGTGCCTTTGGCCTTGAAAACTGGGCTGCTGGCTGGACCTACGCTGACGAGAATAGCTTCTTTGCTGATTCCGGCCCGGCTCCTCAAGCCATCACCGTGGTGCTGCCTCCAAACACGATTGATTCGGATACCACTTGGGATTCCGACAGTGATGATGATGGCCGCGTTGACACCATCTATTACCTCGAAGAAGCCATTTTCGTAGGTGACTTTGTCGATGGCTCGACCCGTCCAACCCTGACGATCACACCTGGGACCATCATTGCCGCAACTGGATCTGCCAGCGGCAACAGCGGCCTCGATGTGGGATCACTCGTGATTGCTCAAACCGGAGCAATCGTCGCGGAAGGAACGGCAACGGCACCGATCATTTTCACCAGTGCTGCGGAAGCTGAATATCTCTATAACGTCGACATTGACGGTGGTGGTATCAATGACGTCAAGCCCGATGCCATTGGTGGCGATGCGGATGGTTCCGATGGTGGTGCCTGGGGAGGGGTGATCATTCTCGGGAATGCTCCCGTCAACTACTACAACACTCCGACCAATAACCTGAACTCGAATGCGGTTGAGGGATTCGCCCAAAACGAAGCCGGTAACGACATCCTCTACGGAGGTGACGTTCCTGCCGACAACTCGGGAATCTTTCGCTATGTCAGCATCCGCTTTGGTGGATTCGAATTCGCGCAGGACGAGGAAATCAACGGTCTCACCATGGCCGGTGTCGGTTCCGGAACGACCATCGATCACGTCGAGGTTGTCGCCAACACCGATGATGGCTTTGAGTGGTTTGGAGGTACCGTGAATACGAGCTACCTCTTCGCTCTCTACTGCCAAGACGAATCCTTTGACATCGACGAAGGCCATCAGGGAGTGCACCAGTTCTGGTTTGCAGTGCAGTCCAATAATAGTGACTACGGCACCGAGGCCGATGGTGGAAACACCACCGGGTCCAGCGGAACCGGAGTGAAAATTGGTGAGCCACTCAGCAATACCCGGATCTTCAATGCGACCTACATTGGTGCAACGGGCGACGTTGATGAGTCCGGAGCAGGAGCCCTCCTCGGTTCGTCGGATTCTTTCCGTCTCAAGGACAATTTTGCGGGTCAGTTCCACAATGGCATCTTCACCAGCAGTGGTGACGACATTGTCCGGATCGATGATCAGTTCACCATTGACCAGGTTGGAGTGAATCTCAACTTTACCTACAACCTCTTCGGGACACCCGATGATGAAGAGACCAGCAATAGTGGAAATGACAGCGCAGTTGCGGAAGCGGCTTTGATCGCCCAAGCCGGAAACATCACGGACGCCACCATCGACTTCAGTCTTGAAGTTCGCAACGAGGTCGGCGAAGTGACCAAGATTGATCCACGTCCAAGGGTTGCGACAAGCGATGCCTGGGGTGGGGAGGTTCTTGCCGGTGCTCCGAGCCAGGTTCCCTTCCGTGGAGCTTTCGGAAGAAATCTCTGGACCGCGACCTGGACGTACGCTTCCAAGGAAGGAATCGTTTCTCCTGGCTTCCTCTGTGTCACCACTCCGGACGCGACCTTCATTGGTGAAGTCATCGATGGAGATGAAGTCGAAGTGACCTCAAGTTCCTACAACGGCGCCACTTTCACCATCAACTTCGTTGCCGAGCCCGGTGCAAGTTACCAGGTGACCCAGTCGTCGACCTTAACGGGAGCGTTTACAGATGTTGCTGATGCCACTGTCGATGATGCTGCCGTCGCTGAGAGCATCACCTTCGACATTCCTTCAAATACGCCAACGCTCTTCTTCCGCATCGAGAAGGTCGGGGAGTAAACCTTTTTCCAGGTAATCCAAGAGAAGAGCCGTTTCGCCGCAAGGTGAAGCGGCTCTTTTTTGTAATTAGCGCCTCGAAAGTGACAAACGTGTCACCAGCCGAAAATCTCCATAGGCGGAATGTGGGGGTAGATACTCTCCCTGCCACATGAAATATTCTTTCATTCCATTCCTGATCCTCTCGATCTTGCCCCTCTCCGCCCAGGAAGGGGGCATTGAAGCCAATAAAAAGCTCCGCGCCACGGTGCAAAAGTGGATCTCCGTCATGAAGGAGACCCAAAAAAAGCAGAAAGATTGGAAAGAACAAAAGCAGATTCTCCTTGATTCCAAGGATTCGCTTCAATCTGAGAGCAAGCAATTGGAGACCGAGATTCTCGCGGCTTTTGACCGCGAAAAGAAGCTCGATACCCAGTCACTTGAGAAAAAAGAGGAGAAAAAAAGCTACGATGACGCGAGGGAGGCTCTCCGCGAAGGTTTGAATGACCTCGATGCCAAGGTCTCGGCGGTCATTCCCCTGCTGCCTGAAACTCTCACGAAGGAGGGGAAGGTCGAAAAGGCAATCGCAGACCACAAGGGTTTCGTAATTCGCAATGATAAGGACAAGATCTCCCTGAACGCCCGCCTCACCGCGATGATCACGATTCTCATCGAGGCTGAGAAATTCAATCAAGTGGTCACTCCTTTCGATAGCAGTACCGCTGAGATCGGGGGCCAGAAGCTTCTGCTTGATGGCATCTACTTTGGCCTTGCGATGGGATTCGCAGCTGACCAATCCGGGAAGGTCGCGATTCAAATGAAGCCTGGTCCTGATGGCTGGACTAAAACTGAAATTTCCGATCCCGAGACCATCACCAAAGTTCGCGAGCTGATCGATGTTGGCAAAGGAGCCGGCGAAGTGCGCCTCGTAGACCTTCCACTGGAGATCTCCAAGTAGACCTATTTACATGAAAAATTTTCTATTATCGCTTGCCTTCACCAGTAGCGTATTTGCCCAGACCGCTCAGGAAAAAGGAGATTTGGATCTCCGTCTTGCCCAAGAGCAGCTTCGATCCCTCGAGACCGAAATTACCGAAGAAGAGAGTGTTCTGATCAACGCAGTCGAGAAGATCGACGACACGGTCATTACGCAGGGCAAGACTCTAACCGGCCTCCTCAAGGCCGAGGACAATGTCGCCGGCGAGCAACGTCAGCTTAACAATGAACTGGCCCGCCGTAAGGGAGAGTTCGAGTATACCCTCTCGACCCTTCGAAGCTACGGCGGAAGTATCAAGGACCGCATTCATCCTGCCGAAAAGCAGGGGTTTGGCGCAGAGTTGGATGCGCGACGTAAGAAGGCCGAGGACTCAACCAGCGATCTTGTGCTGGAAGTTCGAAACCGTCTGAGCCTCCTTCATTTGGCCGCTGATCGATTGACGAAGGTCTCGGGAGGTCAGCGATTTGATGGCAGTGCGGTCACCGAAGGAAATGTGGTCAAGGAAGGCAAGTTTGCGATCGCCGGACCTCTCGGATATTTCGCGTCGAACGATGGCGAGGTTTTTGCCTTCACCGCGATTTCTCCTGATGGCGTGGCCTACCCCAATACCGCTCCGGTCAAGGAAGGTGGCGAGACCATCGCCGACCTCGTGAAGACCGGCTCGGCCCTCGTCCCCGTCGATGCCTCCATGGGCAAGGCCATTCAAGTGGCGCGCACCAAGAAGTCATTCGATCAGTATCTCAAGGGTGGCGGTGTCGTGGGATACGGCATCCTCGGTCTTGGTTTGCTGGCACTCTTTATCGCAATCTGGAAGGTGATCGAAATCAATCGCTTCCCGATTCCCAACCGCAAGAAGCTCAATCTCATCATTGACGATCTCCTCGCTCACAATCCCGAGGCCGCGTCTGCCAAGGCGAGTCAGAATAAGGGCTTGGGGGGCCAGATGGTCGAAGCCGGCGTCACTTACTTTTACGACAAGCGCCGCATTCTTGAAGACGCCCTCCTTGAGAAGCTCGGCATGATCCAGCCTCGACTCGAGCGCTTCCTGCCTTTCCTCGCTCTTGTGGCAGCTGCCGCTCCCATGATGGGGCTGCTGGGGACCGTTCTCGGAATCATGAAAACCTTCGCCATGATGTCGGCCGGCGGGGCGGGGGACTCCAAGTCCTTCTCCGCTGGTATCAGTGAGGCCCTCATCACGACCGCAATGGGTCTGATTGTCGCCATTCCCGTGATCATTGGACATGGAATGCTCAAGAGTCTGGCCAAGTCCAAGTTTGGTCAGGTCGAAGGCGTCGCGCTTTCCATGCTCAATGGCACTACCGAGTTGGAAGACTCACCGCAGTCCGTTTCGTCTGATGATGAGCCGGAAGATCTTGATGAAACAGAGCTCTCACCCGCCTAATGCCCGTCATCGGAAATCTCCAGGAAGTCGTCGATATCTTCACGGATGGCGGCACCGTGATGGCGGCTCTCGCCATCGTGGCTTTCCTTCTTTACACGACCGCTTCGGCTTCCCTCTATTTTGTTCTGCGCGGGAATCTCAACAACCGCCAAAAAAGCGATTGGGCAGAGTGGATCAATGACCCCGAGGCCGCAGAGGGCCGGGTCGGCGAAATCATCCGCTACGCTCTCCACGGAAAAAAGCTCTCAATCAAGCGCGTTCAGCGTCGTTTTGACGAGATGCGCGAAGTCTTGATCGCCTCGATTGATCGCCGCCTCATCATCATCACCACCCTCGTCGCGGCCGCACCTATGACCGGGCTTCTCGGCACCGTCGGAGGCATGCTAGACATGTTTGATGGTCTCGCGGCCGGTGGGGGCAAGCAGAGCATGGGGCTGATTGCTTCCGGAATGAAGGAAGCCCTTTTTACCACTCTCACCGGATTGGTCATCGCTCTTCCCGGTATGTTCATGTCCCTCATGGTGCGCGAGCGGCGTAATAAAATCGACTCCACTTTGGCCCAGCTCCAAAGCACCATCGTCACCACCAAATTCCGTAACATATGAGTCTGATTCGCCGAAGTGGAGGCTCCTTCACCCAGGATGACGAGCCAAAGCCCGATCTCTCTCCGATGATCGATTGCGTCTTTATCCTGCTCATCTTCTTCATCGTCACCACCGTTTTCCAAAAACCTCCCGGAGCCGAGGTCGACCGGCCCATCGCCAGTAGGGGAGTCAAGCTGGAGAAGAACTCCATCCTCCTCGCCGTCACTGCTGAGAACAAGGTCTTCTACGGAGGTCAGGAGATTGGCGTCGGCGGGGTCCAGAATGTCGTCCGTCCAATGTTACTCGAGGACGAAGAAATGCCCGTCATCATTCAGGCTGATACCAATGCCTTCCGGGGCGTCGTTTCCGACGTCGAAAAGCAGTGCCTCGAAGCCGGGGTGATGCGCAACAAAGTCACCGAAGCCACCCGATAGGATGCCACTGGGAAACAACCGTTTTGAAATCGATGACAGCGATCCGGAACCGGATCTCTCTCCGATGATCGACTGCGTCTTCATCCTCCTCATCTTCTTCATCGTAACCGCAACCTTCGTGGAGGAAGACGGTCTCGTCGTGAACCGCCCGGAGGACTCCAGTGCCGCCCAGGCAAACGATAACCAAACGCTCGTGCTCGTGATCCGTAAGGACAGCCGGATCGTGCACGATGGTCGCGTCATTTCTCTCGATGCCGTGCCGGGTATCGTGCAGGGCCAACTCCTGCGCGAGGAGCGCAGTCCCATCATTATTCAAAGTCACCCCCGTTCCCGGAATGGGGTCACGATTGAGGTGCAGAACGCCTGCCTCGAAGGTGGTGCCAAACCTGGGAAAATCACCCTCACAGACGCATGAATCAACGACACGTCTACCGTCCTCCTCGTCGCAATCGCTTCCTCAGCACTTCCATCATTTTCGGCGGGGGAGCCATGCTGACGTTTATGGTTTTCTACTTCATCCCGCTCATGCAGAAGCTGGAGCAGAGCCTCCCCCAGTCACAGCAGGATCTGGCCCCGCCCATTGCCAGGGAGCAGCCGGAAGACTATGTTGAGCCCGAGGTTGAGCAACCCAAGGAGGAACCCGAGCCCGAGCCTGAACTCGCTGAATCGAACGATGACATCGCCATTGAGCCGATGGAGTTGCCTTCCCTGAGCGCTAATACGGGTGGCAGAGTCCTTCTGAACGTGACTCCCTCGGTTGCGCTCGCCAGTGGCGGGAGGGTCGACACCGGCGGGGTCGACTCCGAGCCCGTCGTGAGTTCAAAAGTGACTCCATCAGTTCCGGACGCTGCCCGTAAAATCCTTTCCAAACGCGGGGCGGTCAGAGTAGTCGTAGCGGGTATGGTTGATGATCGCGGAGTTGTGGTCGAGACCTCGATTGCCAAAAGTTCTGGAATCATGGCGCTCGATCAAGCGGCCATGAATGCCTTCAAACGCTACAAATTCAAACCTGCTATTCGTAACGGTCGCAAGGCGAAGGCTCGCATTAAGATTCCTTTCGACTTTCGGGTGCGGTGACGCCTTTGTCACAAAATTTCCCCTCAAAACGCCCATTCCATTTCGCACTCTCTTTCTAAATGACCTTCCGCACTCTTTGCCTTTTTTCTTTGACGATCCCCGCTCTTTTTGCCGAGACGATCAAGGTCTCACCCGGTTGGTTTCAAACCCCGGAGTTTCGGAAGAGATTTGTCGGGAGCTATGGCTTTCTCCCCGCCGTGGAACCCAAGGTTGATCAGGAAGAAGCCGGGATCATTGCCGAACTTTCGGAGATCCTCGGAGCGGGGCGCTTCAAGGCGGCCGAAAACCGCCTCCTTGCCTTCATTAAGGAGCGTAGGAATCCTGTCGATCCGGAGAGTGAGGCCAGGGATGTCTCCGCCGCTCTCATTTTCACGCTGGGTAATCTTTACTATCAAAATGGTCGACTTGCCGAAGCTGAAAGCTCCTACAAAATAGCGATCAAGCGCTTCCCTGAATATCGTCGTGCTCATAAGAACCTCGCCCTTCTCTACGCCCGCTCCGAGCGCATGAAGGAAGCGAAGTCCCACCTCATCAAAGCAATCGATCTCGGTGATGCCGATCATCTCAGCTTTGGCCTTCTCGGGCATGCCATGCTCGCCGGAGAACAGGCTCTCGCGGCCGAATCAGCATTCCGCCAGGCTTATCTTTTGAATCCAGATGAAAAGGATTGGAAAATCGGCCTCGTGCAAGCCCTCTTGTTGAAAGAGGACTGGCTGCAGGCAGCCAGCATGATGCAATCGCTCATCGATCAGTCACCGAATGATCCCGTCATGTGGATGCAGCAGGCCAACTGCTATCTCCAGACCGGTGACGTCATGCGTGCTGCGGAGAACTACGAAGTTCTCCGCCTCAAGGGTCTCGCTGATGAGGCGTCTCTCAATACTCTCGGCGATATTTATGCGAACCAAGAGGAACCGCTTTTGGCTCTTGGGGCCTACCTCACCGCCCTGCGAATGAGCAAGGAGATCAAGGTCGAGCGTTCGCTCAAGTCTGCCAAATATCTCCTCCAGCTTGAAGCAACCAAGGAAGCGGCCAAGTTGATGGCAACGATGCGTGAGAAGGTCGGCGAGACTCTTAGCAAGGATCAAAAAGTGGACGCCTTCCTCGTGGAGAGCGATATCGCCCTGGCCGATGAGAATCTCGAAATGGCCGGTGATCTTTTGAAGAAAGCTCTCGAAGTTAGCCCGGCCAATGGAGCGGCCCAGGTGAAGCTCGGCGCGATCTATCTGTCCCTCTCTGCCAATGCGGACACCGAGTCGAAGATGACAGATTTCAAAATCAAGGCCCAGGCCCAGTTTCGACAGGCCGCACGGAGCACTGACGCCAAAGTGGGCTACGATGCCAATCGGAGTCTTGGTCAGGTTCTAGTGAAAGGGCAGGAGTATTTAAAAGCTCTCCCTTATCTTGAAGAAGCGGTACGTCTTAAGACTGGAAGCAAGCAGACCATCGAACAATACCTCCGTCGGGTGCAGCGCGCTGCCGAACGTCAAAAAGAACGAGATGAGCGCCTCGATCAGGAACGCCGCGAACGCCGTGACGCGATGGATAAAGACGAGGAGGCCAAGAAAGTTGATGAGGAGGCCAAGAAGGCAGCCAAAGCAAAAGGGGATGAGGGAGGCCAAACTGAACCCAGGAAAGAAGAAGGAGAATGAAGCGATATCCCATTATTTTTTCACTCGTTCTCGTCATGCCGGGATTTGGCAACAAAGCCCTTGAACTTCTGGAACAGGAGTCTGACTCGGCTCAAAATGTCTTTGAACAAGCCGCCCGCCTTCCGGCTTCCCGAAAGGCCCTTGAGGACAAAAAGGAAGTGTTGGAGGAGCCGAATATCAAGTTCCCAACCCGCTGGCGAAATGAATTGATTCCCAAATTTCCCTTTGAAGTGGGAGCCCGCACCACGGTCGCACCACGCGGATTCTTCGAATATCAAGCTTACGACGGATCAGAAGCGAGGGGTGCGAAACTCAGTCGGGCACGTCTTGGCGTGGCGGTTCAGACTTACTACGGAATCGAATTTCTCGCCGATGCCCTTCTTTCGAGTTCCGGAAAATACGAAGGATGGGAGACTTTGCGCGCCAGTATTGCCCTCGGTGATCAAATGCGTCTCTCCGCAGGTAAATTTCCTCCGCCGTTCTCCACCGAATATAGTCGTGACCCCGCGGTCCGTTGGTTCCCGACACTCTCGCCTCTTGCTGCCCAGTTCGCTCCGGCCAGTAGTCTTGGGGCGATGATTGAAGGCCGCCAAGAATCCCTCGACTGGAAACTCGGTTGGTTTGGCCGGGATAGTGATCGCAGTATGCCCTCGCTCGAAGGTGATGGTTACATTCTGGCCAGCGTGGCCACTGCGAAAAACCGGGGAGGTGTTGAAGGTGCTCCCGAGGCCAGTTACCAGCGATGGCACCTTGACTACATCTACAATAGGGATGGCTCCGATAGTGAGAGCATCGCCCAGGGATATCGGCACCTTCTCTCTGCAGGGACGGAGTATAGCTCCGGACGCTTTGATTTTTACACCGAATTCCTCGCTGCTCGTGGTTCGGCAAACACCGCATTCGGAGTGACCGCGGCAGCTCGTTATTGGCTCCTGCAGGACGCCGTGAGTTTTGTGAGCCGATATCAGTATGGCTGGTCGCGTGATCCCGGCGGGATCTCTTCCTACTGGGGAATTCCTGATACCGGCTCGGATGCTCTTTTCCCTACCAATTTTCCAGCCACCACCCTGGCCTCGCAACTCAGTTCGATCTACGGAGGCCTGAATATTCACTTTGATGATGACAACTTCATCATCGGCACCGGGGTGGAATACCGCTCGCTCTCCGGAGTAGGTGAGGATGACGATTCCTTCGGATCCTGGGGCTGGAACACCTTCGCCAGATACGCCTTTTAAAATTTACCAATACCATGACCACCAAAATGTTTCTCCTTTCGGCTTTTGCCGGATTTTCACTGCTCCTTCCGGGAAACGCAGTGACCGTCGATACCGACTCCCTGGGGGCGGCCCTCAATGGATGGCGTAAGAATCGCACGGCTACCTACAGCATCGATAATCATACCTATCTAACCCACAAGCCCACGGTCACTCCGAATCCCGGAGGTGGAATTTTCGTCTCGACCCGCGTCGAACATAAGGCCCGCTTTGGTAAGAAGATGACCTCATATATCGAGCTGAACTACAGCGCGAGCGGCTCCTTGCTTTCTGCTCAGATCAAGGTCATGGCCGGAGCCATGCGTCTCAACACCGGCTTGGTGTCTCTTCCCGCGCTCGATGCTCCACCGGCGGAAGGTGAGGCTCCCGCGCCCGACCTTGAGCCGTGGCATTCTCCTACGACCAAGATGGTCATGGAACTCTTCACGGCACTCGACACCGAGTTCGCCAAACTCTCCAAACACGATCAGGACGGAAAGAAGGACGTTTTCAGTCGGGTCTTTGGCAAAAGTTACCAAACAGCCGATCTCTCCACGGCGCTCCGCCACAATGTGAACCTTTTGCTGGGTCACACACGATAGCGGGTATCTTTTCCATGTCCGGAAATAGGAACCAAGGCAGGCATGTCGGAACACACTTGAACTTGCCCGCAGACCGTCATCCGCGCTCCCTAGGAAAGTCCCGATCTCTCAAGGAGTGCGGCCTGTTCGGGATCGCGCCCCATGAATTGACGGTAGGATTCATCAACCGGCCGCGAGTTTCCCTTGGCGAGTATTTCGTGGCGGAAGCTCATTCCTGTTTCCGAATTGAGGACACCTTCTTCACGGAAGCGGGTGAAGGCATCGGCATCGAGAACCTCGGCCCACTTGTATGAGTAGTAGCCGGCGGCGTATCCCTGTCTCTTATACACATCTGACGCTG
>CAJXVQ010000002.1 GCA_913060685.1 uncultured Verrucomicrobiales bacterium | reverse complement strand
CGAGATCAGCCTCGGTCTCGTGGGCTCGGAGATGTGTATAAGAGACAGCTATAATGTAAGAATAATCCTCCCAACCAGTCATGAAACTTCGCCACTTCGCAGGCTCCGCGCTTGCCCTCCTCGCCGCCCTCCCGCTCCACGCCGCCGACCCGGTGGTCGCCAATGTCGTCTCCGCCCAGCAGGCCGGGACGAAGTTGGTCGATATCACCTTCGAGGTCTCCGATGCCGATTCCGACACCCTCTCAATGTCGGTGGAGATCTCGGACGATTCCGGGACGAGCTTCACCGTGCCGGTGACCGCGCTGAGCGGCGATACCAGCGTGACCGCCACGCCGACGCCCGCGGCGAAGGCGCTGGTGTGGGACGCCTCGGTCGATTTCAACCAGCAGTTCAACGCTACCATGGTGGTGCGGGTCATCGCCAACGACGGCTTTGCGCCCGGCCCGCCGCCGGCGGGGATGGTGCTGATTCCGGCGGGGCCGTTCGAGATGGGAAATGGGACGACTGCTCCCGAGGGACTCGTGCACACCGTGACGGTGAGCGCGTTCTACCTCGACCAGTTTGAGGTGACCAAGGCTCTGTGGGACGACGTGCATGCTTGGGCAGTGCAGCCCGCCAACGGCTACATCTTCGGCAACGCCGGCTCAGGTCAGGGCGCCTTCCACCCGGTGCACACCATAAACTGGTTTGACGCGGTGAAATGGTGCAACGCGCGCTCGGAGAAGGAGGGGCTGACACCGGTGTATTACACCGATGCGGGGTTCACCACGGTCTTCAAGACCGGGGAAGGGACGGCCCCCTTCGCGAACTGGGCGGCGAAGGGCTTCCGTCTCCCCACCGAGGCGGAGTGGGAGAAGGCGGCGCGCGGGACCTTGGTGGGCAACACTTACCCATGGGGGAATACGATCGGCGGCGCAGATGCCAACTACAACGGAAGTGGGGATCCGTTTGATAACAATTTTCCTGGTACCACCCCTGTCGGATTTTACGACGGCGGCCAGTTGCCCGCGGGGGTCAACAGAGCCAACGGCTACGGGCTCTACGACATGGCGGGAAACGTGTTTGAGTGGTGCTGGGATTGGTATGATGGAAGTTACTACGACTCCTCACCTGCGACTGATCCTCGCGGTCCGACTTCAGCCTCCGGGGCGCGCGTGCTGCGGGGCGGCTCGTGGTTCGACGGCTCGGACTTCCTTCGCTGCGCCAACCGCTTCAGCAACGATCCGGTGAACGAGGGCTTCGTCGTCGGATTTCGGAGTGCGAGGGGGCTTTAACCTTTTTTCTTTTACTCTTGGGGGTTCCGGGGGCTTGCCCCCGGGCGGAATTTTTTAGCAAAAAGCGAAAATGGCGAATAGCGACAATGTCCTGACCAAGCTGCACGATCTGCTGCTCTATCTCATCCCGCAGCTGGGCAAGTTTCCGCGTGACCAGAAGTTCCTGTTGGCGGACCGGATCCAGACCCGGTTGCTCGACGTGCAGGAGCGTTGCATCCGCGCCTACTATAGTCGCGAGAAGCGCGAGCACCTGCAGGAAGCGAATCTGCTGCTGGAGCTGACCCGCCACTTGGTCCGTCTGGCGCACGACATGAAGTTTTTCAGCCACAAACGCTACGGAGTGGTGTCGGAGAAGATCGACGAGGTCGGCCGCATGATCGGCGGCTGGTTGAAGAATGCGGCCACCGCCTAAACTGAGCATGAAGACCTACAACCAGCTCTACCCACAGATCATCTCCTTCGAGAATCTCTTGTTGGCGGCGCGGAGCTGTGAGCGTGGCAAGCGCTTGCGGCACGATGTCGGGGAGTTCCGCACGAGCCGCGAGCGGGAGCTCCTGCAGCTGCGCCGGGAGCTGGTGGAGCAGTCCTATCGACCGGGCGACTATCGGGAGCGGTTCATCCACCGGCCCAAGCGGCGTCTCATCAGTGCCGCGCCCTACCGCGACCGGGTGGTGCACCACGCGCTGTGCCGGGTGGTGATGCCGTTGTTTGAAAAGCGCATGATCCACGACCTTTACTCGAACCGGGACGGCATGGGCACCCACGCCGCGATCCGGCGCTGCCGGGAATTGACCAAGCGCTACCGCTACGTACTGAAATGCGACATCCGCAAATTCTATCCCAGCATCGACCTGGAGATCCTCAAACAGATCGTGCGTCGTACCGTCCGCTGCCGCGACACGCTGTGGCTGATGGACACCCTCATCGATCACAGCAACCCGCAGGAGCCAGTCTGCAATCTCTTCCCTGGCGACGATCTGGCAGAGGCGGCGGAGCGCCGCGTCGGGCTGCCGATCGGCAACCTCACCAGCCAGTGGTTCGGCGGCATCTACCTCACGCCCTTCGACCACTGGGTGAAACAGGAGCTCCACTGCCACGGCTACCTGCGCTACGTTGATGACTTCCTGCTCTTCTCGGACGACAAGGGCGAGCTGCGCGAATGGCGGGCAGCCATCGTCGAGCGTCTCGCACAGGTCAGGCTGCGGCTGCACGCAGGCAAATCACGCACCCACCGCGTGGCAGACGGGGTGACCTTCCTCGGCCAGCGGGTCTGGCCGGGCAAGCAGCGCCTCTGCCGTCCGAACGTGGTCGCGGCACGGCGGCGGCTGCGGTGGAACGTGCGGCAATACACCGCAGGGACCCTCACAAAGGAAGCGCTGACGGCGCGCTGGATGAGCTGGCGTGGCCACGCTTTGCAGGCAGACACCGCGGGCTTGGTCGCCAACTTGCGCCGCGAACTCGCTGAACAATTAGGCCCGGTCGGAAGACAGCCTCCGGGGCGCGCGTGCTGCGGGGCGGCTCGTGGAACAACAACACGAACAACCTCCGCTGCGCCAATCGCAACAACAACAATCCGGTGAACGAGAACAACAACATCGGATTTCGGAGTGCGAGGGGGATTCTGCGAGGGGCGCCTTCTCCGGAAGCGCACCAGGGCGGAACAGGCGGCGTCCATGGACCCGCCTGGCGACCCGATAGAAAGCCCACCGGCCACGGCCTGTTTCCTGCGCGTCATGCGCGGGGAACGAACAACACAGTCGCGCCCGGGCTGGTAGCCGCAGGCTCGCCTGCCGCGAAGGCCCGGGCCGGCGATTCATTTCCCTATCACCACAAACCATCATGAGACTTCCCCAACCATTCGTCCAAATCCTGTTGGCGATCGCATCGCTTGTCGCGGTGCCGTTCGCTCACGCGACCTCCGGAGACTCCACTCCGTTCCTCCTCGACACGCGGAACTACCAAGACTCGACGCCGCTATTCTCGGTCGATACGCGAGCCCCTGACCTGATCGCCAACACGGGCATCACGGATTCCGGGGGGGATTCGTTCACGATTACCATGGCGATGCTCAAAGTGACGGGCGGCGGCACCATCACGTTCACGCTGGTGACTGGCCCGGTCCACGGGACGCTCTTTCTGAACGGGATCTCGCAAGGCGCGGGCGCGATGTTTACCCAGGCTCAAATCGATGCCGGGTTCCTTTCCTACCAACGGGTTGCTGGGGATCGACTGACCGACACGTTCGAAGTGGCTGCGATGGATGACGATGCCGGGTTGCTGGGCGGGAATCTTAGTTTTGCGGTGGCTGGAATCCCAGCGGCATCGGGAAGTCTGTTCCTCGTCGATACCCGCAACTACACTGACTCCACGGGCCACACAGTGCACACCGACAAGCGGGCCTACCTAACGGCGGACACGGTCCCGGGATCGCTGCGGCAGGCCATCGCCAATGCGGCGGCGGGCGAGACCGTGGACTTTGATGCCGGGCTCTCCGGCGGGACGATTACGCTGGGCGGAAGCCAGCTGACGCTGGATAAGAGCCTGAGCGTCGATGCCTCTGCACTCTCCGACGGCATCACGATTTCCGGCAACGATGCGTCTCGCATCTTTCTCATCTCGGGAGTGAGCGAGGTGTCTCTGAGCAACCTTACGATGACGGAAGGCAGCGAATATCTTGGAGGGGCGGTTTATGCAGACACTGTCAGTTCACTGACCATGCAGAGCTGCACCCTCGTGGGAAATAGGGCGACAGCAGGGGGCGGGGCACTATTCAGCTACCGCCCGACGGCGGTGATCGATCTGGTGAATTGCACCGTGAGCGGCAATGAGGCAGATAGCGCGGGAGGTCTCTACACAAACGGAGCCACCATCAGATTGAAGCACAGCACAGTCGCCAATAATACCGCAACGATCTCAGCAGGCGGGATTCGGATCAGTGGGGGCGCTATAGAAATTGAAAATAGCATTGTCGCTGGTAACTCCGCGCCTATGGCCGCCGATATCCTAAGTGACACCGGAAGCGGCCCGATCTCGGGAACGGGCACGAATCTCATCGGAAGCAACGAATCGGTTGAGACGGCGTTTCCCGAAGGTTTGCTCGTGGGCACGCCGGCCAATCCGATCGATCCCTTGCTCGCGCCACTCGGCGACTACGGCGGGTCCACTCAGACAATAGCGCTGCGCGCCGGCTCACCAGCCATCAACGCCGCTGGAGCGAGCGCACTCCTCACCGATCAACGTAGCTTCACCCGGGTGGGCGCTCCCGACATCGGAGCCTATGAGTCCGGCAATGCCGCCGGCTACGGCGTCTGGGCCACCGAGATGATCAGCGAAGGACTGGATGCCAGCTTCTCCGGTAATGCCGACGAAGACCCCACAGCCAACGGCGCCGAATACGCCCTCGGCACCGGCGTCCTGATCTCCGATCCCGCTTCGCCCAACAACCCGGAAGTCATCACCAATGGCGCGGGCGAAATCGAAATCACCTTCGGCTTCAACCCCATCGCGGCAGTCGACACCCGCTGGATCATTGAGCGGACAACGGACCTGGAAAATTACACCGAGATCTACCGCTACGACGGCCCGACTGCTACGAGCACCCCGGTGGCCGGAGTCAGCGCCCTCGTCGGAGCCACCAGCATCACCGTCACCGATCCAAACCCGCCCTCTCCAAACGTCTACTACCGCTTCGGAGCTCAAACCGCTCCCTGAAACATAGCCCGCCAGAATCTTCCGCCCCCAAAAAAACATGCCATTCATGCCAGACATGTTTTAAAAGAGGCCGATTAACTCGTTGTAAGTCAGACTCCATAATGATTATTCCGTCAGGGAGATTCGGGCCGAATCTCATTTTGTGAGATGGAGGGCGACGCTCCAAGCTTCCCTGAGGGCTTTTTGAATTCGTACGCCGTTTGGGCTTTGGCTCCTTTCTTTTGGAGGAGTCCGGATTCGACGCCGTGTTTGAGATCGCGACTCGCGGTGGCGGTGGAGATGGTTTTGAAGAGGGCGAGGTAGTCTTTTCGGGAGAATTTTTGCTTGGAGAATTCCTGTGCGGCGCGGTCGAGTCGTTCTTCAGCGGTGAGTGGTTTGGGGCTAAAGTTTTGGAGGAAGTCTTCGAGGGCGCGGTGGATCATTTCCAGAGAGAATTCGACGAAGTGGGTTGAGTCGCCGGCGCGGTCGGATTTTTCCAGGGCTTGGTAGTATTCCTGCTGATGATCCTTGATGAGGGATTCGATGGGGATGAACTCGAAGGCGGGATGGTAGTGGTAGAGAAGGAGACTCTGCCAAAAGCGGCCGATGCGGCCATTTCCATCCTGGAAGGGATGGATGAATTCGAGCTCGTAGTGGAAGATGCTGGAGCGAATGAGGGGGTGGAGGTCGTCTTTCGCGAGGAAGGCAAAAAGATCGTCCATGAGGTAGGGAACGCGGTCGGCCTGGGGTGCGATGTGGGAGACGGTGGAGCCTTTGAGGATGCCGACATTTTTGCGGCGCCATTCCCCGGCATTTGGGATGAGGCCCTCCATCATTTGCTTGTGGGCTTTGAGGAGAGACTTGGCTTGGAGGGGATCGAAGGCGGCTAAGTCATCGTAGGTTTGGATGGCATTGAGGACTTCGCGGATTTCTTCCTGTGGACCGAGGACGCGCTTTCCTTCCATGAGGGCGGTGATTTGGTCGAGGTCGAGAGTGTTTCCCTCGATGGCAAGGCTCCCGTGAACGGTGCGGACGCGATTGGTCTTGCGAAGATGAGGCTGGAGCTTGGGTTGATCGAGGCCTTCGATCCGCCCGATCAGTCGCTCGATCTGGCTGACCCAGCGGAGGATGAGGGGCGTGATGGTGAAGGGAGGAGTCACGGCGTGATAGTATCACGTGATACTATCGTGAGTCAAGGAGGTGATCTTGCGCCCCAACGGGGCAATCTAACGTAGCCTCACGCAACGCGTGGGGTGTCAGGACGCGGAGAATGAGGAGCCCTGAAGGGGCGATCTAATGGTGGGGTGATCTCGGAGTGAGAAAGTTCACGGGAGGTTAGATCGCCCCTACAGGGCTTGGTGGTTTGAGGGGAAGAGAAACCCAGCCCGCTGGGCTGCGTTAGTCTGCCCCGTTGGGGTGGGAGAATGGCAATATTGGCTCTTTGATTTAAATGATCAAATTGACCATTTTGATTAAAATGTGCTACGGTATCGGCATGACGACGATTTCCGCATCCGAAGCCAAGACTCATTTTGGAGCCTTGATGAATAAGGCTCAGAAGGAGCCCGTGACGATTGAGAAGCAGGGGCGGCCTGTTGCCGTGGTGATCTCATTTGAGGACTATCAGGAGCAGTTTGGAGAAACTCCGTCCGATGATGAGAAGAAGCATGCCTTGGAATTTCTGAACTCGTGGGGAAAGCGGCCTGCCATGGTGGAGGGCGAAAAAGCTTTTGAAGATGACCCCAAAGGGCAGGCGATCTGGGAGAAATACACCGAGCAGGGATGAAGATATTTTTCGATACCAATGTCCTGCTTGATGTGGCCTTAAGACGTGAGCCACATTTCACAAAATCTTACGAGATTCTTTCGGAAGCGATTGAGAATCACGCTTGTTTTCTGTCGTGGCACACCGTCTCCAATCTCGCCTATATTTTAGGTAGGTTGGAAACAAAAGAGGACGCACTGACCTTCATTCAAGAAATTACCAAGGTGTGCACGATCGCTCCCGTGGAGCACAAAGATCTTGCCGTTGCCTTAGCGCATAGCAGCGGAGATATAGAAGATGCGATGCAGATTGCGTCGGCGCTCGCGGTTCAGGCTGAGACGATTGTGACTCGTGATCCCCGAGGATTCACGAAATCTCCGATCACTCTCGTGAATCCGGCGAGTGAGTAGGTAGGGCGCTACTTTTGACCTTTTCGAGGTGGCGCATTAGGTTTGCGGCTTTGCGTTTTATCTTCTCGATTTCTTGGTCGGTGAGTTTCCGTGCGGGGTCTTCGTGGAAGGAGTGGGGCTGTGATTTTCAAAGCATGGCAGCATCCTATATTTATTTCCGGTGGAAGGGTTCGCTGTGAACGAGGGCTTGGATGAACTCGTTCACTGAGTAGTTTTTTGCTTTCGCTTTTGAGGTGATCTCGAGAGCGAGATCTTCGTCGGTGAAGCCGAAGGGTCGGCCCAGGGCGTATTCGATGAGGTGTTCGGTGAAGCCGCGGGAGAAGTCTTTTTCACGGGCTGCGATGAGGTCGCGCATTTCCTGGTAGCTGGCAAACTTGGGGCCTTTGTGGAAGGCGCCCGAGGGATCGATCTTCCAGGTTTTTCCCTTTCTCCAGTTCCTGCCGCTTTTGTCTTTGGTGCGGTGGCTGTCTGTCGTGCGCCACTTGCCGGCGGCGTCGAAGTTTTCGAGACCAAATCCGATCGGGTCGATCTTGCGGTGGCAGCTGGCGCACTGGGCTTCTTCCATGTGGGCGGCGAGACGCTCGCGTGTGGTGAGTGGTTTGTCGGCGAGGCGCGAGATCTGAGGCACGTTCGGGGGCGCCGGTGGTGGCGGATCGTGAAGGAGGTGACGAAGGACCCAGGCACCGCGTTCGACCGGACTGCTTTCGACGCCGTCGCTGCCCATGGCGTGGATCGCAGCCATGCCCAAGAGGCCCCCGCGTGGGGAATCGGCTGGGAGGGACACTTTGCGAAACTCGTCGCCGGTCACCCCATCGATGTCGTAGTAGGTCGCGAGCAGGCCGTTGATGAAGACGTAGTCGCTTTTAAGGAGTTTGCCCATCCGGCCTTCTTTGGAATCGCGAAGGAGGTGGGCGAATGATTGATAGACCTCCTCGCGGGCGGCGGAGCGGGTGCTCTCGTCAAACTCGCGATGCAGGGAGACGTCGAACTGGAAGAAGTCGAGCCGCTCCATGTCGAGCCATTGATGCACGAAGCCGGAGACGAATTCGTCGGAGCGGGGATCGGCAATGAGACGATCAACTTGTTGGCGAAGAATATCCGCTTGGCTCAGTTCCTTCTGTTCCGCCAAGGCGAGCAGTTCCTGATCAGGCGGGGCACTCCAGAGGAAATAGGAAAGACGAACCGCCAGTTCGCGATCAGTGAGTGTCCGGTGTTCGGATTCACCGGCGGGCTCATTGAGGTAAAGAAATCCGGGCGAGGCGAGAATGACGCTGAGGGGCAATCGAATCGCGAGATCAAAGGGATCCCCCTTGGCGCGACGGGATTCAAAAATGACTGACAAGCGATCGATAAAGTCGCGATCGGGACGAGCTCCCCGGAAAGCCATGATCGCAAATTGTTCGAAGATCTTTCGGGCTCGCGACGACTCGTTCGGGTCGGCTTCGCTGCTGACCAACCAGTCCAGCTTGTTGGAAGCGCCATCGGATGAATTCAGCGGACCTTCCCACTCGACCCAGTCGATCCACAGCGCGGGATCCGGGCCCAGGCCGGTTTCTTTTCGGGCGGTCTGATAGCGCTTGTTGTCGTTCTTCGGGTCACGCTTCTCGCGGAGAGCGAATTTGCGGGGGCCGTCCTTGGTGAGAGTGATCGGGAGTTCGAGAGTCTGGGGGGCGTCGGTTGACCCCGTCACTTGAAAGGTCTTCAGATGCGTAAATTGGTTCTTATCGGGAGAAGCGCCAAGATCGACAAAATGTCGTTCCGTTGGCGTGCCTTCAACAGCGCCGATCCGGAAGCGCAATTTGTAGTCGCCGGGCGGAAGCGTCTCGACCGCGTGCTTTGTTTTTAGCCAGCCGGATGGGTGCTCCGGAGGCAGCGCGATCAACTCATTCTTATTGACCTCCGAGATCGTCAGGAAAGAGCCGGTCTGTGTGAGCGGGTTGTTGAGGTAACGGCGGTAGCTCGGGCCGTGCTCCTCAAATTGCTTGATGCGGAATTTCGCTTCCTTCTCGTCCACGATGCCTTTTTTCGGCTGACCGGTTTTCAAGAAGGCCTTGGCCTGTTCATTGCCTCCTTTGAAGTAGCCGTTGTAAGTGCCGCCGACTTTACGATTGGCATGCTCTTCGACTTCGCGTCGCTGTTTCCAGGTGCTTGGCGCGGCGGCGATGGGACCTTCCAACTCGACCCAATCAACCCAGATCGCGGGAGGAAGTCCGTAGCCGTTCTCTCTTTTGCCTCGGTTGAAGGTATCACGAACACTTTTTCTATCGGTCGGGCGTCGCTCCTGGATGGCAAACTCGCGTGGGGTATTGGCGCCGACCTCGACGGTCGTCTCAATGATCTCTGGGTTTTCGATGGTGCCGGTGACCTGATGACTGCTGAGCGGAAGGCTGGCGAAGCCGGCAGGCACCTGATTCACCCGTTGCGGATGGCCGACCTCGATGAAGTGTCGGGAGGCCGGGGAACCTTCCACCGTTCCCGCTCGAATTCTCAGTTTGTAAGTTCCCGGGGGAAGATCCTTCGGCTTGGGAGTGAGGTCGATGCGTTGGATTTCCCAGGCCAGCTTCAGGTAAGTGCCCCGGTCGCTGTGAGGCAGTCCGGCGTAGTGCTTGATGTAGGCGTAAGATCTTCCGTATCCACCCTGATTGGAAAACGAGGCGGCATTGGCATCCCGGAAACCGAATTTTTTGGCATCGGGTCCTTTCTTCAGAAGGTCGGCATTCTGGTAGAGCCGGAGGCGCCATCTGTCATCGAGTCCGGGGAACTTCTTACGAAGCTCGTCCATGACTTTTTTGTTTTCCGGGTCGAGGGCCGCTTTATCCACTTCGGCCTTCCAGAGCAGATAGCGTTTGTTGGTTTCCTCCATCTTCGCCATTTTCTTGAGGCTCTGGACGTTGACCGTCTTTTCCGGTTCGACTCGGAAGACTCGCGACTCCTGGGTCAGGGCAGCCTGCCGTTCGAACAATTCGTCAATCGCGCTGCGACCGAGTTTGAGATACTGCTCAATCTGATCGCTGGAGATGAATTGGGAGGCACCGACCGTATCAAATGTTCCGGAGCCGCCATCGGATGGCAGGGAGGAGGTATCGACCTTAACGCCGATGAGTTGCTCGATGGTATTCCGGTATTCCCGGCGGTTGAGGCGGCGCATTGAAATTTCGCCGCCCGAGTCGGAAAGCGATTTGCGTGCCGCGACCATGGTGTTGGCGAGGTCATGAAGAAAGTCGGCTTTTTCTTCGTTCTTTGGCTGCGGTTCGTCCTCCGGAGGCATCTCGCCGGAGTTCATCGCATTGAGGACTTTCTGCCACAGCTCGGCATCTTTGATGTTCGTAATTTGATAAGGAAGATCCTCGAGGTTTACCTTGCCTTCTTCGCTAAAGGCATCGTGGCATTCGAAGCAATACTTCTTGATGAAGGGAGCGTGTTTTTCAGGAAAGGTTGGGGTGCGTTCTGCGATCAGGCAGGGTGTCAGAGATAGGTGGAGGAAAGTGAGGGCGAAGAGATTCATCGCATGCCTGCGTCCTTTCAGGACGCCTTGTTTTGTTGGGGTTCTATACCCCGGATTGAAATCCGGGGCTTTGTGCCTTTGAGCTTTCAGCTCACTTGCCTTGGAGAATTGCATCATGCCTGCAGTGCTTTGACGATTCCGGAGCTATCTCCATGTCGTTCGACATCGATGCCCATTCCATTGAGTATCGTCAGCCACACGTTGCAGAGCGGGGTGTCCTTCGGTAGGACAAGATGCTGCCCCAGCTTAAGATTGGCTCCACCGCCGGTGAGTACGGTGGGGCAATTATCGAGGTAGTGAATGGAGCTGATGTTCGAGCCAAAGGCCAGCGCGGTATGATCGAAGAGGCTCGATCCGTCGGCTTCTTTTGTTGCCTTGAGTTTGTCGATCAGCCCGGCCAGCAATTCGCTGTGCGCATTGTCCCGGGCCTGGGACGCCAGCATGCGCTCGCCCGGAGAGTAGTGACTCATATTGTGAGGCGCCACGGAGATATCCAAACTCTGCAAGAGCGAATGGCACGGCATGCGGTAGGTCAGGGCCCGCGTGCTGTCGGTCTGCATCGCGGCAACGATGAGTTGATACATGATCTCGATCTCGTCCTTACCCTTCAAACCTGGTTCGGGTTCATCCATGGGAGGCTTCGATTTGGGGACGTCGAGCCAGGCTTCGTCCTTGCCCAGGCGGGTCTCGATATCCCGGATGCCCTGGAAATATTCGTCCAGCTTGTCGGTGTCGGTTTTGGAGAGGCCGCGCTGAACCCGTTTCGCTTCGGTGAGGACGGCATCGAGGACGCTGCGGTTTTCGGCAATGGCGGCCTGGCGTTGATCCAAAGGCAGGGCGTCGGCCGAAAAGAGTTTGTGAAAAACCTGAACCGGATCCGTTTGTCCCGAGACCGGTTTGCCGCGTTGATCCCACGCGAGCGAGAGGCCGGGGCCATGACCCGAGCCATCGGTGCTGTCGAGCTGGATCGAGGAAAAGCGCGTGTCCTGTCCCAGCCGCTGAGCCACGACCTGATCGACGGAGATGCTATTGGCCATGCTCTGTCCCGGAACAGAAAAGCGATTGGCGCCAGTGAGCCAAAACGTGCTGCCCCAGTGTGCTTCGTTGCTGTATTGGTTCGCAAGGCCCTGCACCACGGTGAAGTCAGACTTGTGCCGTGCCAGAGGGGCGAGGCCCGGAGAGAGTTGATAGTCGGCCCCGGTTTCTTTCTGGTTGGGATACCAGGTTTCCTTGGTCACCCCGAATCCAATTCCGAGAAAGACGGAACGCTTGGGCGGCGTGACCGGCGCGGTGGTTGCCGCCGAGGCGAAGCGGCGGAAGCCGATGGACTCCAGCGCGGGGAGTGCGATGAGCGCACCGGTTCCGCGAAGAAAGTGACGGCGATTGAATTGGTTTTTCATGTCTTAAAAGTAGGTCGGCACGAAGGTGTTTACGTTCACGGAATTGAGAATGCAGGAAACGGGAATGGTTGTCGATTCCGCTCCGGGCTCGAATCTGGACATTTTGTAAATCGCTTCGAACTACAAGGAGAAGAAAGGTAAGACGACGAGGGAATGTTCAAGAGGCTTTTGCCAGAAAGGGCGAGGGGTGCGATGACGCTGGTGGACGACACTTCCTCGCCGTAGATTGGAATCCGCTACCTAAGAATTTCCCACATGAGAACACCTACTATTTTGTTCGCCGCCTTATTCTGTCTGATCCTCATCGACAGTTCTGCACAGGAAGTCCCCCGGACTGTTACCAAAACCTGGGCCGACTTTGATGCGCGTGCGGAGCCGCTGGAGGCCGAGGTGGTGCGCGAGGAATCTGCGGACGGAATCGTCACCCGCTACGTGCGTTTCGTGGTTGGCACATTCGCGGGAAAGAAGACGAGGGTCGCGGCCTTCTATGCATTCCCGGACGGAGCGAAGGGGCTGCCTGGTCTCATTCAAGCGCACGGTGGCGGACAGCGCGCCCGCAAGGACCTGGTGCAGTTTTACGCAGCGCGTGGCTATGCGTCGATCTCGGTAAACTGGGGCGGGAAAGTCATTGGCCAAGAGGCTGATCCGAATACCGACTGGCAGGGAATTCCTGCCGGGTTTCTCGATCCCAAACATCACAATGGGGTGGAACCGGGGAAGGGAACGATCCACTCGCAGGCCCACCCGTGGAATAGTTCATGGATTCTCTACGCGGCGGCGGCGCGGCGGGCCATTACTTTTCTGGAACAGCAACCGCAATGTGACGGAAATCGCATCGGCCTCCAAGGGCACAGCATGGGGGGACGCCTGACGGTGCTGACGGCAATCGATCCACGAATCAAGGCGGCCTCGCCGTCCGTTGGAGGCAGCGGTTATCTCTACACCGACATCGTCGGCATTCCGGGCTCGGCCAGGCGGATGGCAGAGGGCCCCGAGCGGGATCTGTATTTGAAGACGGTCGATTCCCAATACTACTGGCCGCTGGTGCGTTGCCCGGTGATGTTTCTCGGGGCGACCAACGATTTTAATTCGCCGATGGAGTTTGTGATCCGCGGGTTTCGATCACTCCCTGAAGTGGCGCAGAGTCGCACCTCGTTCACCCCGCACATGAACCACCGCTTCACCGTGAACAACATGATGGCGCGCATCCGTTGGTTCGATTCGCACCTCAAGAAATCATTCGTCTTCCCAAAGACCGCGAAGGCGACGTTAGATTTGAAAACGAAGAATGGCGTGCCACGTTTTACAGTGCGACCCGATCTCTCCGGGCCACATCAACTCGAGCGGGTGGAGATCTACTATGGTTACGATCGTGACCCCCGCGCGCGTTTCTGGCGCTCGGCGGAAGTCGTGCGTGACGGTGGTGTTTTTTCAGCCGAGTGTCCGGTAATGAATCCCGGCGAGCCTTTGTTCGCCTTTGCCAACGTCATTTACGAGACCGGCGAGAAAATTGTGATGCCCCGGGGCTACCCTGAGAGCTCACTGCTGACGCTCACCAGCGAGTATCGTGAGGCCTATCCGAATCAATTGAAGGCCGCCGGAGTGAAGGCGACGGTGAAGCGTCAGCGCCTGATCGATGACTTTGCCCGTGGATGGCAGGATTGGTCCATCATCGCGGCGAACAATCGGGAGCACTGGAATTTCGAAACTCGCAAGATCAACGACCCAGCCTTCGTCGGGCCAAAGGGCGCGGCGCTCGCCTTCGAGATCACGACAACCGCGCCTGGCGAAACTCTGGCGGTGGTGATCGATGTCGATCGCTGGCGGGGCTATACGGGCCGCAAGCCCACGCCTTATGTTGCCTTGGTGGCCTTGGCCGAAGCAGGTAAGCACGCCATCTCGCTGCCCATGAACAAGTTCGTCTCGGAGTCTGGCGAGGAACTTGCCAGCTATGATTTTGCGACCAGCCTGATCCTGACGCCGGGGCAGAAGCAAAGCCCGGGTAAGGTGAAGCAAACGTGGAAAGGGGTGATTCCCAAGTTCAAAAAGCTGCGTTGGGAAGGGGGTGATTCCACGCCCCGGCGCCGCCCCTATCTGAATCCGAAAACATCAGCCGCCGATGCGGATGCGGTGTTCCGCGATGAGTTCGACCGTGCAGTGAACGAGTCGGTCGAGCGTGAGAAACAAGACCAGAAGTAGCTAAGCCCGAATGCTCCCTACTTCTGTTCGACTCATGAGGTGAAGATCACTCTCGTCTTAGCACCACGAACTGGATTTGGTCGGGAGAAAGACTGAGGAGGCCGTCCTCGATGGTGCCAGTTGAGATCTGCTCTCCGTTCGGGCCCTTCGCTGTCGAGGTCACCTTATCACCATCAATCTCCCAGGTGCCCTGCATCACCATCTCGTTTCCATTGAAGACCGTAGTCGAGACGAGGGTCTTGTCTGCCTTGAATTCCATGGTTCCTTCGACGCTTTTGAACATTTCCTCCAGCTTGGCTCTGGCCTCCGCCTGCTGTGGCGCGGGGATGGCTTCGAGCTCGCTGGAGATCTGCGCCTGGTTTGCAGCGAGCGTGGCCTCACTGTCGATCTTCCACGTGCCAACCGGACCGTTGTCGATTTTGGATGTGTTGGCCGGAGTTTTGCTGTCATCACAGGAAGACAGGGCTAGACAGAGCAAAAGAAAAAGGAAGTTTGCCGTTGATTGTTTCCACTGACGCATAGGAAGAGATTAGAACGTTTTTAGGGTTCGGCTACTAATATGTTCTAGCTATCGAAGGTGGAGATAACAGCCCCTCACGCGTTCAACCCCAAAGGCAAATTCCTGCCGTAACTTCTCGCGCTGGGCACGCAGCACGACACGTGCAACAAGCTGCCGACTGCCTGCAAAAATCCAGAACAGAACCCGCACCGGTCGGCAACGGGAATTTGATAAGACCTTTCACGATTGGTCGGCAGCCCGTGATTGAATCACCTGGAGGTAGTCGTCCATCTCGGCATCGTTCTGGAAGATCGACCACGAGGGCAACTGCTTGACGATCTCGAACACTTTTTCCACTTGTGGGCGGAGATTGACCATGACCACTTCCCCGCCCTGTGCCTCAACGTTCTTCTGCGCCTTGAAAATGACTCGCAGTCCGGCGCTACTGACGAAATTCAGCTTGCTCATGTCAAACACCAGGCGGTTCGTCTTGCCAGCCAAAATCAGATCCAAGCGCTGATCCAGCGATGGCGCGGTATCGGAATCGAGGCTGCCGCTCAAAATGACTTTGGTCGCGATCGTCTGGAGGGCGTTAGTGGAGATGTCCAAGCTCATGGCTCTAATTACGGCATCGGGTTGGATCTAACAACCATCATTGTCGCCCGGGGAAATCTGTGCGGTCAAAATGTTCTCCCCCCTGGCGCTGCGCTCGTAGCTCAAATTCGTCGCCAGCGCCCTGACGATCTGCAGGCCATGCCCGCCAATCTCCTTCTCGATACCCGACGGAGGCATCTTGAGCGGATCGAATGCGGGTCCCTCGTCGACGAACTTGAGCACAAGCCCGCCGTCGCAGATCTCGGCGTGAACCGCGAAAGCACCATCGGTCGGAGTGTGCTCCCTCAGATTGTCGAGAACTTCGGCGGTAATCGTCGCAGCGTTGTCGATCATGTGGGAGTCACTCAGATGGCCGCCGAGAAAATCAACCAGATCCAGGCGCACGCGCTTGAGCCCGGCCGTGGCTGCGGTCGTGGAGGTGAATGTTTGACGGTTGCTCATCTTGAAATTTCCGAACCTCAGAGTGAGCAGAGTAATATCATCCGATTGATCAGCCCCGTTCGCAAAATCTGAAACGGCAGTGAGGATGTCTTGGTTGATCACGATCGGAACCGCCGGAATGGAGCTTCCAACCGTCTCCATCAGGCGCTCGTCTCCAAAGAGCCTCTGTGCAGGGTCGAAGGCTTCGGTCACGCCATCGGTATAGAGCACGAGCGTATCCCCGGGCTCTAATCTCAACGTAGAGGTCTCGTAGCAGCTGGATGCGGACAGCCCGATCGGCAAGCTCGTCCGGGGCTTGAGGAACTGCGCCTCCCCGCCGGCTTTCAGCAGAACTGGAGGGTTGTGTCCGGCACTCGCCCACTCAAGTTCACCGGTCGAAAGATTCAAAATGCCATAAAAGATCGTGGCGAACATGCAGGTGTCGTTGTTCTTTGAGAACTCTGCGTTCGCCTGGGAAAGGATCGCCGCCGGTGCCTGCGAGCTGCGGGCGGCAGCGCGGATGGACGAAACGGTCTTCGACATCAACATTGCCGCGGGCACGCCCTTGTCGGAGACATCCCCGATGACAATTTCCAACTGGTCCTCACCCGAGAGAAAATAGTCATACCAGTCGCCACCGACTGCTCGAGCCGGGATGAGTTTTGCCGCCAGCTGGAAGTTCGGCTGTTCCTCTTCGGCATTGCCATTCCCCGGCACCATCGCGAGCTGAATCTGGTGGGCGACCTCGAGCTCGCTCTCAAGTTTCTGCTTCGCGGCGGTCGCGGCGGTGAGATCTGCGACGTGCTGCCGGAGATCCCTGCGCATGCGGGAGAACGACTGCCCGAGCGCGCCGATCTCATCGCCGGATTCGATCTCAGGTATCGGACGATCCAGATTACCTCTGGCAATCTCGTTGGCGCTCGCCGACAGCTTCCGCAACGGCCGTGTGATCCGATGCGCGGTGATGGCGACGATCGTGATCAGCAAGAGTAAACCGATGAGCCCGACGATGGCGCGGATCCAAGTGAGACGGGTGAGCCCGGCAAGCAGGTCCTGTTGATCAAGAAATACGATCAGCGACCAGCCGGATTCAGGATCGGAATCGTAGACCAAGACTCCCGGTCGGCCTGTCACAAGCCCGTGCTTCGTCTGGACGAAGCCCGACTTTCCCGCCGCGAGTTCCCGGCTCACCTGCGCGAGTGCTGCGTTGTCATGGGTGCGTGCCAGTTGACCGATTGTCGAGCCCTCCAGGTGCGCACCGTCCGGATGGTAGAGGAATTTTCCGGAACGGGCAACGATGGAACAGTAGCCCGCTTCCGTGTTCTCGACGGCGCTTGCAATCTGCTCGAGGTGCGCCAGAGACAGATCGGCCGTGACGACTCCCTTGAGCTCGCCCTCGTAAAAAAACGGGACGGAGAAAGTCGTCATCAAGACATCGCCGCCACCCTCGTCGAAGTAGGGCTCCGACCAAGTGCTCTCGAGACTCGCGATCGGGAGCTTGAACCAATCTTTTGTGCGATAGTCATAGTCGGCACTGTCCAGATCTTGTTGAACGAGCTCCCCGTCATCACCGCGGTAGAAGTATGGGGCAAATCGTTCGTTCGAGAGCGCGATGGTCGAGCCAAAGATGTCGTCATTCGATCGCACGAAGGAACGGAGTTTGCGCAGGAGAGATGCCGGGCCCGCGCTGCTTTCGCGGTCGTTGAGCAATGCTGCAAACGTATTCGCGCTGTGCTCGACGGCGTCTTTCCTGGCATCGATGCGAGCGCGTCCGAGCGTCGCGAGGGAACGCCCCTGTGCACGGACGGCATCGAGCACCACCCTGCGCGTCTCGAAGAAATCGAAAAGGGCGAGAGGCAACTGGAAAAGCGCAGAAACCAGGATCGTCCAGAACACGAGGCGCGTCCGGATCCGCCGGAAGCCTCGCGGGCTGGCGGTTCCTGCTGTATCTGTATTGCGGTCGATCATCCGTAGCCACCTTCACGAAACCTCGAGCCTCAGGCAAGGACGTTACTCTTATGAAACTGGACTGCTGAGCTTCGTTTCATCGATGTCTGTCCCCTGAAACGATCTGAATGAGCGCGTTTTGTGAGGATTGAATGCCGGTAGCGGAGGCCGGCTTATGACAATCACTTCTCAAAGTGGCGCTTGATCCGCTCGGATTTGGCCGGATTCCAATCCGGCGGGTCGGTGACGGCGATCCAAGCATCGATATAGCTCGCGGGGGTGTACAAATGCCCGTATCCGTGGGGCACTGTGCCTCCCATTGGCATATCGCAAGCGACTTGCAGGAAGGTCACGACCGGGTACCACTCAAGGTAGGGAGAGATATCGGGGCCTCGTTCGCCCTCGAGCCAGGCCGGCTTCCGATACAGCAGATCGGGAGAGAAGAACGAGATCGGATCACTCGCATGTTGAATGAAGACGAAGCGCATCGGCCCCCAGCGATCTCCCGCCCGGTCGAGGGCATTCTCTCGGGAGGTGAAGCGGATCATCGATCCGTCCCGGAATTCCGGCAACCAGGCGGGCGAGCCCGGGTTCCGGTCTTTGGTAATCTCAGACCATCCTTCACTCGGGAACGGAGGGCCACTCCAGACGGCACCCTGGATCGGATCGTCAAATAGCGAGATCAAATCGATGCACGCTTCCGAACCAAGTGATCCGAGGCTCAGCCCGTGAAGATACAGCTTTGGGCGTTGGTCTTTCGGAAGCGTCTTCCAGTGACCGTAGATCTCATCGAAAAGAGCGGTCGCAGCATCTCGAGAGCGATCTGGTTCGACCATAATCGTTAGAAAACTTGCGAGGTAGGAATACTGCATGCTTACGATCGCGGTGTCTCCACCGTGCAAAAATTCCAATGTATCGACCGCACCGGGATCCAACCAGCCGGTGCCTGTCGGAGTTCCCACGACCAATACAGAGCGCTCGAACCCACCGATCCGCTTGAGTTCAAGAAACGCGAGCTTCGCACGTTCCCCGGGTGTTTCGGACGATCCGAGTCCGGCATAGACGCGCAGCGGGGTGAGGGCCGGCTTCCCCCAAAATTCACCGATCTCTGCTTGTGTCGGTCCCCCAACTATAAAATTTTTCCCCTGTCGGCCGATCGACTTCCAAGGGATCAGCGACTCGCGACTTCCCGATACCATCGGGTCAGTCGGCTTTTCGATTCCTTCTTCGATAAGCCCGTCCATCCTCAGGTAAATCGCGTCCGCGGCTCTTAAGGCCCGCTGGGCCAAGATGCCATTGAAGGCGGTGATCAAGAATGTCCCGACAAGAGCGAGGCTGACAACATTCGAGACCCGCCGGGGAATGACACGACTTAAGCGCTTGTCGACGAAGCTCCAACATCTTCCAAATACCCGTGCCAAAGCGATCAGAACGGCGCCGACGAGAGCTGCGATTACGGCAACCCGCTCAGCAAAGGCGCTTCCCGCTGGTGCCATCTCCATCAGTTCGCGGATCGAGTTCTGCCAGATGGTGGCCCGCCATAGAAAGAATCCGGCGATCACGACCGCCCCGGTAGCGAGCGCCCATTTGAAGATGCGCTGGAATTTGCCACGAGGTTCCGGCAGCTCAAGGTATTGCCACAGCCTGACGATGAGGCAGCCGATCCCATATCCGATTGTGAGAGCGAGGCCGGAAAGAATCCCCTGCACCGGGTAGAAGCGAGGCAGTAGCGAGGGCGAAAGCGAGGTGGCGAAAAAGAGCGCCGCCAGAATCAGCCCAACATATGAGAAGGATGTCCAGTAGCGGCGCGGCCAAGATTTCCAGGTCATGGTGATTTGTATACCTGACCCCAAGGGCCCGTAACGAAATAAGTTCTGCAAAGATGATTGGAGTGCCCCGATCGTGAAATGTCGCAGCATGGAGAAATTGTGGAACGACCAGCCCGACATCCGTCATCTCAAAATGAGATGCACACCAAGACCACAAACCCCTTGAAGATACTTGGATTGACCTCTTAAGCTGACGCTAATGGCCTTGCCCCGAGAAATCCATGCCCACCATCTGTAAGGCTTCCTCAACCCGGCGGGCCAGATCCTCCATCTTGATACCCTTGCGGATCAGTCTGGGGCCGCTTTCGCGAAAATCCGGACACACCAGGAGGAGGTGTTCGAGAGAGGTTTGGGCCTCGCTGTGGCGGCCGAGATGCGCCAGAGCCGCTGCCCGCATCACGGGTGCCCAGAAAACATTGTGCTCCATGTAACGCGCCGCCCAAGCGTGAGCCTCATCGAATTCCTACCGGCGGAATGCCTCCAGCCACAATCCGCAGAATACCGTGTCCCTCACAAAGGGATTGAGCTCCACCGCTTCCCTGGAGAGGGTCGCGCCGCGTTCGTAGTCTCCTTGTAAAATCAGCAGGTAGCCGACGGCATCACGGAAGAAGAGGGAATCGGGATTCTTCGCGAGGGCGGTGAGGGTGGCCTCGTGTCCTCGCTCCAGGTTTCCCGCAATAGTCTGTGCAAACCCCAGGATGCACCATGCCCGCTGGTCCGATCCTCTGAGGGCGACTCCTTTTTCCGCATACTGGACGGTTTCTTCCATGGGGATTTGGAGTTCCGGAAACATCTCCAAAATGTGATTAAGGGTGCACAACCGTGCCAGTCCACTCCAAAGCCGCCCATCTCGCGGGGAGGCTTTCACCGCGTGCTGCAAGCCCACCAGCGCCTTCTCATAAAGCTCCAAGGTTCCGCAGTGCTCGGCATGATAGAGATGCAAAAGCGCCTCATAGGCGCTGGCTCCGAGCACCGGCACATTTCCAATCCGGGTGAAGACATGCTGCGCGATGATTCCTTCCTCTTCGGCGATGCTGGCCGCCATACGCTCAACCAGTTCGTCCAGAAATTGGTCGCGCTTTCCGGAGCCGAGTTGATACCGCATTTGTTCCGACCAGCGGAGGATATGAATGTCGAATTCTTCGAGTCGAATCGAGACACGAAGAAAGCCGGATGATTGCGAAACCCTGCCTCTAACCACGAAGCCACATCTGTCCCTGCATTCTTTCCCAGCCTCCTTCTCCGCGCCCGCTTCGTCTCTACCACTCACGTGAAGCAGAATCACACGACCCACTTGGTATTGATCCAGAGCCACCGCCAGATCGGAGCCCAGTCCTTGTGCTATGAACTCGAATTCCTCACTTCCGGTGTGGTTCAGAAACGGAGCAACCATCAGGAACGGCATTCCATCGCCCTCGCGGGCCGGCCCCCTCTCCGCGTGCCCGTTCACACTGAACTCGGGCTGGTAGGTGCGCTTCGGCAAGCTGATTACGATCGCGTCATGCCGCCCCTCCGTCAGATAGAAGTGCTCCAGAGCCCGCCGAACCCGCCCTGCTTGCATCCGCACCAGAGGATCAATTCCGGGATCAAAACTCTCATCCCGGTCGTAGACCCCATGGGCAATCGTCCGCTGCGACAGCTTGCTGCTTCGCCCCGACAGCGCCTCCTCCACGATATAGCGCAAGAAATTTTTGACGTGGGCAAAGATCTGGGCTCGCCAGTCGCCATGGATTACCTCAAGCGCGCCCCGTTTGCCTTTAGTGGCAAGATCGAGAAGATCCACATCAAATATATTGATTAGGGCGTATTTGAAGATTCCAGCGTGAAGGCTGATTGCCTGCCTCCCAATGTGCCCGTAGTGTTGCTAACCGCCCACCGGGCGGCTATGGTCCAGCTGGTTTGATCCTGCGAGTCTCACATCAACCCTGGAGCTCCACCCCGGCGCTTTCGCTTTTCGCGGCAGCACTGCTTTTCACCGGATGCGGGGCGCCGACCGTGGCGCCATTCATGCGCCCGCCACCCGCTCCCCGTGCCCAGACCGTTGATGGCAACATCGCCGACGCCCGGGCCGCCTGGCAGGTGCTCGGCAACAGGGGCCTGCGCCCGAAGTGGCCGGCGGCCCGCCTTGCCTACAACAACTCGCTCGCTGCCGCCTTTGACGATCTGCGCCGCGCCGATGGCGACTGGGCCAAGGCTGCCGACACCATCGGAACCCGCCTGGCGGAGAGAGCTTCCGGACAGCTGGACCCCGCACTGCGCGGCACCCTCTTCCCCGCCTCCCGGGTCGATGTCAGCAAGGTCGGCACACGCCAACAGGTCGAGGGCCTGGGTCTGCCGCTGGTCGGCTGGGTCGACCAAAGCACCGGGATCTATCAATCCCTGCACTCCCCGCTGCCCTCCGGTGGTGCGGCCAACATCACCGCCCTGCTGCGTTTCGATCGGGGCCCGTTGCCGACATGGGAGTTCCGGCAGCCCTATCGCGCCGAATCGGTCAGCCTCGGCCGGGTCGAGCACCCCCTCGAAACCGACTGGTCGGCGGCTCATGCGCTCTACTGGCGCATGAGCGCGCTCGACCAGCACAAGATCATTAACGTGCTGCGACCCGAACGAATCGGAGATGTCGAGGGGCTGTTCTTTGCCCAGCAGCCCGACCCGGACCGCATCCCCCTGATCTTCGTGCATGGTCTGCGATCCGCGCCCGACACCTTCGCTCAAATGGTCAATAAACTGCTCGGTGAGCCGTGGTTCCGCCGCAATTACCAAGTCTGGTTCTACAGCTATTCGACTGGTGTCCCATGGATGCTCTCGGCCACCCGCTTCCGTAGCCACTTCGCCGCAGCCACCGGGTTGGCTCGCCGGCTCGGCGTGCGCCACCTCGACCGCACGGTGATCGTCGGCCACTCCATGGGCGGCCTGATCACCCAGGCAAGCCTGCGCGACCCGGGTAACACCGTCTATGATTACGTCTTCAAGAAACCAATCGATCAACTGGAGCTGCGACCCGACGAACGCCAACTGGTTGCCGACGGATTCCTCTGGAAACCGCTGCCTCTCGTGAGCCGGGCTGTCTTCCTTGCCGCGCCGCACCGGGGCAGCCCGATAGCGGATCGACAGCTCTCCAACGCGTTGTCGAAACTGATCGTTCTTCCGAAGATGCTCACCGTAGATCTTGCCGATGCCGTCGTGCGCAACACCGCGGCGATCGCCGATCCCTGGATCCTCGGACCCGAGGAACGGCTACGCCGGAGAGGGGGGGCAGGCAGCACCTGGCTTCCCAACGGAATCAAGAGCCTGTCTCCGGAACGACCAATGTTCAAAATCGTTCCCGAGCTACCATTCCGCCCCGGTGTCCGTCTTCACTCGGTGATCGCCGACCGGGGCAAGGGCGACAGCTCGGACGGAGTCGTTCCCTACTGGTCATCCCACCTGACGGGTGTCGACAGCGAACTGATCGTGCCTTCCGGTCACAGCGTGACCCGCAACCCGGAGACCATCCGGGAAGTGAAACGCATCCTCCGGCTCCACCTCGCGGACCGGTAGCCCTGAGCTCACCGCGACCGTCATCCGAAACTGGTATGGGCGGGGTGGAGACGTGTCGCAGCCCCCTCTGCAGTTTCTCCCCTACTCCGCGCCTGCCTCATCGACTCCGTTGGCGGGAACCGTGGTCCAGCCCTTGTCCGGCTGGTAGGCAATCAGGGAGGCTGCGGTCTTGGCGGTGTCCTCGCCCGGATCGCAATCGTAGACCTTGCCCTGATGGTTGACGATGAAACTCATGATGCGCTGGGCGAACTCGAGAACCTCGTCGCCTTCGTGATCCACGGAGGCGTAGGTTCGCTGGCGTAGGCTTGGAGGTTTTCAATCGCGGTGAGCTCATTGCGACCGATCCGCCGAATCTGGAGTTCATCCCAGGCACACTCCAGATCGAACTTCCACTTGTCGTCCACGGCGACGGCGGCTTCTTCACATAGCCTGCTTCTCCGGCACTAACCCGCGGCTCGAAGACCACCGGTTCCTCCTTGCCGACAGCTCCCGTCGCGGGAGCGGGGGTGGCAAGCATGACTGAAAGGCCGGAGCGGCGCATAACGATTCTACGTTTTTAGAACTTTTTGGACCGCAATCACCTCAGGCGCAAGCTGAAGAACGCCGTTCAAAATGGCCCCTCTCGTGTTGCGCGATATTTTAACGACAAGAAAAATGGGCTGCTTGGATCTTGAGACCACTGTTTACGGATGATTCACAGCATACGAAACTTTTGACATTGGTCGTGACGAAGACATGGCTGTGAACCGAGAGTATGCAGACAAGGGAAAATTTATTTTCACTCCAAGCCAACTGCATAAAGTTGGTTTTGATATGGCGCGATAAAATCGCAGATAGTATAAGAGCGGAAACAACTGTCATGAAACCAACCGCACCTGCCCTCCTCACGCTGGCTCTTGCCAACTTTACGCTGCCGACTTTTGCCCAGGACGTCTTTCTCGGCGACGACAATGTCACTCTCGGAAAGGCCGAATATTCGCCCTATCTGGACCAGGGCTACCCGGACCGCGTCTATTTCGGTGACACCCACCAGCACACTTCGTTTTCCACGGACGCCGGGATGCTGGGCTGCCGACTGGGGCCGGAGGAGGCGTATCGATTTGCGCTCGGTGAGGTCGTCACCTCGAGTGAGGGAGTGCGCGCGCGGTTACAGCGCCCTCTCGATTTCCTGGTTGTCGCCGACCATTCCGAAAACCTCGGCCTCGCGCCGATGATCGCCGAATCCAACCCGGAGCTTCTGAAGACCGCGTTCGGCCGCAAGGTGCACGACCTTGTCAAGAGCGGCAAGCCGCAGGAGGCCTACAAGGTGTGGGGCGAGGGAATGCAGACCCGTCAAGATCCCTTGAAAGGCAATGACTCCATCACGCGCACGATGTGGGAGCGCATCACCGCCGCCGCCGAGAAATACAACCAGCCGGGCAAGTTCACCGCCTTCATCGGCTTCGAGTGGACCTCCAGTCCGGAGGGCAACAACCTGCATCGCAATGTCATTTTCCGCGACGGCAAGGCCAAGGCCGACCAGATCCTGCCGATCTCGCAATATGACACGCAAGACCCGGAGGAGCTGTGGCAGTGGATGAGCGATACCGAGAAGAAAATCGGCGTCCGCCTGCTCGCCATTCCGCACAACGGCAACCTCTCCAGTGGGCTGATGTTCGACGAGATCACGCTCACGACGAAAAAGCCGCTCGATCGCGACTACGCGCAGCGCCGCATGCGCTGGGAACCACTCTACGAAGTCACGCAGATGAAAGGCGACGGCGAGGCCCATCCCGCCCTCTCACGCAACGATGAATTTGCGGACTTCGAGACCTGGGACAAGGGGAGCTTCGGGACCACGATCCACACCGCCGCCATGCTGCCGGGCGAATATGCCCGTGAAGCGCTCAAGCGCGGACTGGCCTATGAGAAAAAGTTCGGGGTGAATCCATTCAAATTCGGCATGATCGGTTCGACCGATTCCCACACAGGTTTGGCCACCACCACGGAAGATAACTTCTTCGGCAAGATTACCGGTCTGGAACCTACCGGGAAGCCTGAGCGCTACGATGAGCCCATCACCGGCGTCTACTTTGACGACCCAACCCAGCAAAATCTGGCCCGGGATTCCAGCGCCTCCGGGCTCGCCGCCGTCTGGGCCACGGACAATACGCGCGAAGCTCTGTGGGATGCCATGTCCCGCAAGGAAGTCTATGCCACCACCGGCACGCGGCTCATGGTGCGTGTTTTCGGCGGGTTCGACTTTGTGGAGGATGACGTGCAGCGCCACGATTTCGCCAAGTATGGCTACCAGAAGGGCGTGCCGATGGGCGGCGATCTGGCCAACGCGCCCGAGGGCAAGGTCCCCTCGCTGCTGGTCCGCGCCCTCCGCGACGCCGACGGCGCCAACCTCGACCGCATTCAGGTCATCAAAGGCTGGATGGATGAGAAGGGCGAACTGCAGGAAAAGGTCTACGACGTCGCTTGGTCGGGTGACCGTAAGATGGATGCCAATGGCAAGCTTCCTTCCGTGGGCAACACCGTGGACGTGGCGGATGCCAGCTACAAGAACACCATCGGTGATCCGCTCCTGCTGGCCTACTGGAAGGACCCGGAATTCGACGCCAAAGAACGCGCCTTCTACTACGTCCGTGTCATCGAGATCCCCACCCCACGCTGGACGACCTACGACGCCAAATTCTTCAAGATGAAGCTGCCGGAAGGCTGCCCCACCGCCATCCAGGACCGCGCTTACACGACTCCAATCTGGTATACGCCGTAAGAATCGAAGCAAAAGGGGAAAGGTCTGAAAAATTTACATTTCATAAAAACGACGATCATCCCAGCGGCCGTTCTTTTTGCCCTGCCGGCGTTTTCCCAAGAAGCCTCCATGTCGGAGATCTGCGTATTCGACATGGAAACCGCAAAACAGGCAGGCGCTGTGTCGCGCTGCGGGCGCTCCGTAGATATTTGACAAATTGGCGGCAGCCTTCCGTCTTGTGGGCGGCAACAGGCGCTCACTCCCAGACTCCCGGATCGCCGTCCAGCCCGTTCTAAGAAAAGCCTTTCCTGGTAATAATCGCCGCAGATGCTCCCTTGCTTGGGGATCTAGAACCGGATTTGCATCGACGTTCCCAGGATCATAGCCGTGTCCGTGCCCGGTAGGGCCGAGTCAACCACCTGCGCATCCAGGGTCAAGTGGATGGCGGGACTGATTTCAATATTGTAGTAGGCCTCCCAAAGCGAGGACGAGTCCCCGATTCCGAGGATCCCGCCGAGGCGCGTTTCTTGCACACTATTGTAGTTGTATGCGATCCCCATGGTGTCGTTGTCGCGGTTTGGGATGAGTCCCCTGGCGCTCAACCCGGCACTGATGAAGGAGTCGATGGGGTGGGTGTCGTTGTCGGTAAATTGGAATCGGGTAAATACGCCTACTCCTTGTAAATCCTGACGTCCGTTGCTGGTGTCCACTGGTCGTCCCTTCCCACCTTCCAGCCACAGATACTGCCAATGATCATACGAAATGAACCACGTCTCATCCTTGGTGCTGGGTTCCAGAGCCCCACCTGGTGGTAAGTTGATGCTGCCGTTGATTTTGTTGAAGTCACCGTTCCAGCCGAATCCGGGCATAAGGGTGAAACCACCGGGCAGATCACCCCACTGGTATTGGTAATTCACGATGAGCATTGCCATCAGGCCGTCGTCGAGGTAATCGAACCCGGAATGGTTTGAGGTATCTTGACTCGTGCCCACCATCGCCGTGATCGAGAGGTTCGGGCTGGGCGAGACGACAATCGCGCCCGCCAGGGTGCTGTAGGGGACGACCAGAGCCGGAGATGAGGGAGCGGCCAGGTGCAGGTTCCACCACTGACTCCTGCCACGCCCCCCTGCAAACTCGTTGGTGGAGTCAAAGGTGTCGAACTTGCCGACACTCAGGGACAACTTATCGCTGAGGAACTGGGTATAGGTGATCATCGGGAGGTAGAGCCCGACCTCGTCATCGAGGGCCGAGGTGGTGGGATGCGTCGCGTCCATGTTGACCGGAAGCAAGGTGCCGCTGAGACCATTGACCGAGCGCCCGTAGCGCGACACAGCGCGCGCCTGGAGCAGACCGCCGGGGATCAGCCCCATACGGTCAAAGTCGATGGTGAGATTATAGTCGATCGTTCCCCCATAGCCGGAGCCGGTGGACGTCCCGCCATCCACAACGTCTTGGAAATACTGGTTGTAATCGATATCGAAGGTGAATCCCTTCTTGGCCCACTCGGAGCGTTTGCCACCCAAGTCGCCAAGAAGGTAGGCACGTTCGAGAAAATCACCGGAGTAGTCGGGGAGCGGCAGGATTCCGCCGGGCACGGCCGGTGCGGAGGCCGCGTCGGTGGAGGAAACCAGCGAGTCTCCTCCCCGGGCAGTGGGTGAAAGCACCACGCTCGCGCTCAGGGCGAGCAGGAACACTGAGGACGATTGCATTGCTTTTTTCATGATTTGATTCTTTGTCCGGGAGTTAATCACCCGCCGTCGACAACTTGCGTTGCGGGGGGACCCCAGAGTCCGGCCACTGAGGGTTGAGTTAAAATATACCAGGGTGAAAAGGGTTATCAATCATCGTCGGGCGGTCAAGAAGGGACTCGCCGCGATCTTAATGATCGATGAATTCTCCTCCGCATTGAATCACCCTTCTCTCCCCTCTCCGATCCTCTCAAGGGCACTCCCAAGCTCCCCGCCCCAAAAGCAAATTCCTGCGGTGCGTGCGGCCCTGACTTTCCCCTGTTCCTCCGCTCCTGCTGGCCTAGCATCATGGCATAGGATGTCTTCTGCTCTCAAACACCGTTGGTCCACCGCCAACAACTACCTCGCGGGAATCACGCTCGACCGCTGGATTGAACTTCTCCGGGAGAATCCGATTAGCCCGGCCTACTGGCACCGGGCCGCCTTCGTGACTGCGGCGGCGTGCATGAATTCATTCTCGGCCCGCAAGGAGCGAAAACTTGATCCTGAGATTCGGGCCACCGAACTGACGGGCCCTCCTCTTTTCATTCTCGGCCATTGGCGCAGCGGGACAACCCACCTCCACAACCTCCTCGCTCTCGACACCAAAAACTTCGCCTTCTCCAACACCTATCAGGTGGTTAACCCTCTCACCTTCCTCACCACCGAGGAGACCAACACCCGCCGATTCGCCCGCCTCGTCCCCAATAAACGCCCCATGGACAACATGGCGATGGGATTCGCCCTTCCCCAGGAAGATGAGTTCGCCCCTTGTCTCGACACCCTGAAATCCCTCTACCTTGGCATCTCGTTTCCAAAGCGGCAGGAACACTTCGATCGCTACCTCACCTTCGACGACGTTCCCAAGGCTGAGATTGACGAATGGAAGGACGCCTTCCTCTGGTTCTGCAAAAAGCTCACCTACAAATACGCACGCCCTCTCGTTCTAAAATCTCCTCCACACACCGCCCGCATCCGGCTCTTACTCGAGATGTTCCCCGACGCCCGCTTCGTCCACATTCACCGCCATCCCCACGACGTTTTCCGCTCCAACCGCCACTATTGGGACACCGCAGCCTGGTATACTTATCTTCAAAGACCTGATCGCAGCCAACTCGATTCCCAACTCCTTGGGCGCTACCGCACCCTGCATGACGCCTACCACGCGCAACGCCCCCTCATTCCTCCCGGCCGCTTCCATGAACTGAGTTTTCACGAACTCGAAACCGACCCACTTTCCGCCTTGCGGAGCGTGTACGAAGAACTTGATATCCCTCATTTCAACACCCTTCAGCCCACTTTCGAAAAATACATTTCCTCACAGTCCTCGTATCGCAAAAATCGTTTCGATCGGCTCGATGACGCCACGCGCGCAATGGTGAACGAGGTCTGCCGCCCCGAGCTTGAACTTTGGAACTACGACCCTGATCAATCCTGACCAGAACCGCCTTTGCCTCTCGTCATGATTCCCCCTTCTCCCCCCGCCCTTCCATTTCTGGGTCATCTCAACCAGTTCCGCCGTGATCCCCTTGGGTTGATTGTTCGCAGCGTGCGGGACCACGGTGACCTTGTGAAATTTCGTCTCGGCCCACACAAGGTCTACCTCATTAACCACCCGGACGCCATCGTGCACGTCCTGAAGAAGAACGCGTCCAACTATGACAAGGACACCCGCAGCACTCATTTTATCCGCGACATCTGCGGAGAAGCACTCCTCACCACCAACAGCGAGGAATGGAAGCGTCGACGCCTGCACTTCCAACCCGCCTTTCATCGTGCCGCCATTACCGGCTTCTCCACCATCATGGAGGAGGAGGCCGCAGCACTCGTCGGGCGTTGGTCACCTCATTCCCAGGTCGAGGCATCGACCGCTTTCATGGCGACCACTTTCCGCATCGTCGCCCGCGCGCTCTTTGGAGCTCATCTCAGTGAGAAAATCGTCACCTCCCTCGAAGAACCCGTCACGCTCGTCCTCACGCAAACCTTTGCCCGACTCGGGTCGCTCACCGGTCGAAAGTCCCGCGCGTTTCGGCGAGCGATGCACCAAATCAATCAGACCGTCGACGAGATCATTTCGGCACGCACCGCCCCTCCGGAAACACCCGATCTGTTGGAACTGATTCGCACGGGCACAAGCAGCCCCGGGGAAGTGCGCAACGAAGCGATCTCTTTTCTCCTGGCAGGCCATGAAACCACGGCCAACGCCCTCACCTGGCTCTTCGCTTATCTCGCTCATCACCCCGGGGAACAGTCGCGATGTGCAGGCGACTCAGAGGCCCTCGACCGCGCCCTTCAGGAAACCCTGCGCCTCTCACCACCGATCTGGATTATCGAACGCCACGCTCTCGGAGCCGATGAAATCGCGGGCTGCACCATCCCTCGCAATGCCTCCGTGGTTGCCTGCCCCTACACCATCCACCGTCACCCCGGGTTCTGGGAAAATCCCGATTCGTTCCAGCCCGACCGTTTTCTCTCCCCAACACCAAAAGCTTACCTCCCCTTCGGCCTCGGCCCGCGGGTCTGCATCGGAAAAGAATTCGCCCTCATGGAAGCGCATCTCATTGCCTCGGCCCTCCTCTCGAATTTTCAATTCACTCCGGTCAACGCCGCTTTCCCTGTACCCGATCCCGCCATCACCCTGCGCGTCCGGGGCAGCATGCCCTTGCGCATCCAAGCTCGAACCCAAACACATTCATGAGCCGACCATTCACCATCGCCGCCGCTGCCATCGCCGCCGGGATGGCATTCATCGACACCACGGCCCTCACCGTCGCGCTACCAGCCCTGCGAGCCTCGCTCTCCACCAGCGACTCCGCCCTCCTCTGGATTCACAACGCCTACGCCATCCCCCTCGCGGCCCTTCTTCTCCTCGGTGGCTCCCTCGGCGATCGTTACGGCACCCGCCGGGTCTTTCTCTTCGGCATCGCCAGCTTCGGACTGGCCTCCATCGCCTGCGGTCTCGCTCCCAACGTCACCGTTCTCATCGTCTTCCGCGCCCTCCAAGGCATGGCGGCGGCACTCATGATTCCCGGGAGCCTGGCCATGATTGCCCGCGTCACTCCGGGCCATTCGCTCGGCCGCGCCATCGGAATCTGGAGCATCTTCACCCTGATCGCAACAGCTCTCGGTCCGGTCGTGGGCGGGCTTCTCGTCCAGCAAGGATTTTGGCGTGGCGTGTTTTTCATCAATGTCCCCCTCGCGATCGCGGCGCTCATCATTACCGCAACCCGCACTGCGGTCGATACGAAAAAGGATCGATCACCGCCTCCGCTCGACTTCTTCGGCGCCTTGCTTCTCGTCGGTGGACTCGCTTGCTTATCGATTGCTCTGATTGATCAACCCTCCCTTCTTGTGGCCACCGCCGTGGTGTTCACCCTGTTTATTTTTCAGCAAAGAACCACCGCTCATCCGCTTCTTCCCCGTGCCGTTTTTCGATCCCGGTCGCTTGTCCTGGCCACGCTCATTTCCCTGCTGGTCTATTCGGCCTGGGCGGGCTTCACCTATCTTCTGCCCAGCTATCTCATCGAGGTCCTGCATTTCACTCCCGCCACTGCGGGACTCCTGCAACTTCCCTCCATCATTCTCCTCGCCGCCTGTTCCCCAATTGCCGGCAAACTTCTCGATCGTCGCGGCCCCCGCCTTCCGCTCACTCTCGGCACTCTGTTTTCTTCGGCAGGATTTGCCACCCTTCTCTGGCCGGGATTCGAGCAACATCCCATCGCGATCTTGCTTCCTCTTCTCCTTCTGGGCGTTGGCCTCGGCTTCTGCGCTGCTCCTCTCAGTGCCACCATTCTCTCCTCCGTCCCGTCCCGGCACCATGGCCTCGCCGCCGGCATCAACAGCACTGCGGCCCGCGTCGCCAGCGCGCTCGGCGTGGCGCTTCTGGGCTCCCTCGCTTACCGTCAGCATAATTTGGACTTCCCGGCCCTTGCGGCCTCGGCAGCCGCCCTCTGCCTTCTCGCCACTCCGGTCGCTCTTTCATTTACGCGAGAGCAAATTTCGGCTTGAATGGTTGGGTTATGAAACTTCTTTTTCTCGCCCTCACTCTCCTCATCCTTCCAAGCGGAGCTCAAGAACCTGCTCCCAATGCGGAGGACCCCATCCATCAACAACTTCGGGACACCCGCACCGGGATCATCTCGGCCATCGAGTCACGCGATGTCGAGCGCATGCTCGCCTACACCCATCCCGACATCCTTGTCACCTGGCAAAATGGGGAAACCAGCCACGGCATCGCCGAGCTCCGCGCCTTTTACGACCGCATGGGAAAAGATGCCTTCGTGAAATTCAAAATCCCCCACGAAGCGGACCAACTCTCCGTCCTCCATGGTGGCGACACGGCCATCTCCACCGGTCACGTCGTTGCGGAATACGATCTTCTTGGCAAGTCCTACGAGTTCGACAGCCGCTGGACAGTCACCTTCATTCTGCAGGATGGTAAATGGCTCGTGAGCGCTTACCACGTTTCTCTCAACGCGCTCGACAACCCCATCCTCAACACCGCCAAGTCGGCGCTCTGGCTCGCTCTCGGCATCGGGCTTGGCGCAGGCGTGATTCTGACCTGGCTCATCGGCAAACTTCGCCGCAAGTCTTAGCCCGGAAGAAAATGTCCCGGGAGTCTGCGGATCTTTCTCAGGCGATGATTCCGTTCACAACCTTGCCCGCGACGTCGGTCAGGCGGAAATCGCGACCGGCGTAGCGGTAGGTAAACTCTTCGTGATCGATTCCCATGAGGTGGAGGATGGTGGCGTGGAGATCGTGGAAGTGGACCGGCTTGTCTTTAGCGTAGTAACCGTAGTCGTCTGTCGAACCATAAACGGTTCCCGGTTTGATCCCGCCTCCAGCCATGAACATGGTGAAGCCGTGGGGATTATGATCGCGGCCGTCATTGCCCTGCGCGGTGGGAGTGCGTCCGAATTCGCCCCCCCAAAGAACGAGGGTTTCGTCAAGGAGCCCGCGTTGTTTCAGATCGGAGATGAGCCCGGCAACCGGTTTGTCCATCTCCGCACTGAGCTTTTCGTGATCTCTCTTAAGGTTGCCATGGGAGTCCCAATAACGATGAGTGACCTGCACAAAACGCACGCCGGCTTCGCTAAAGCGACGGGCCATGAGGCATTGTTCGCCGAAGGATTTCGTAGGGTCCACGTCAGCGCCGTAGAGTTTTTTGACATGGGCCGGTTCACTGGAAATGTCCTGCACGCCGGGCACTTCCATTTGCATTTTGAAAGCAAGTTCGTAGGAAGCGATACGCGATTCCAGTTCGCTGTTCGCACCACGTTGGGCAAGGTGCTCTTGGTTGAATGAAGCGAGGAGGTCCAGTTCCTTGCGCTGCTTCCCGCGGTCATGAAGCGGGTTGTCAATAAAGGGCACTTTCATCTTTCCAGACCCTCCGCCAATGCGGGTGCCACTGTATTTGGCCGGAAGAAAAGCCGAAGACCAGGCCCCTGCTCCGCCGTGGCTTCCGCTGGGATTAATCGTGATGAAGCCGGGGAGATTTTCGTTTTCACTTCCGAGACCGTAGTTGATCCACGACCCCATCGCCGGACGGGTGAAGGTGTCCGAACCGGTGTGTAATTCCAGAAGCGCGCCGCCGTGTCGCGAGTTGGAACAGTGCATCGACTTCACAAAGCAAAGGTCGTCCGCGATGGAGGCGATATTGGGGAGCAAGTCACAAACCTGGGCTCCGCTTTCGCCGTGCTGCTGGCAGGACCAGGGAGATTTCAGGAGGAGATTCTTGGACTTGTGGGAAGTGATGCGGGGCGCTTTGAGAGGGAAGGGCTTTCCGGAGTCACGCGCCAAGAGGGGCTTGGGGTCGAACAGATCCACGGTCGATGGGCCGCCGTGCATGAAGAGAAAGATGACCCGCTTGGCAGTGCCGGGAAGCGGTGGGGCTTTGGTTTTCCCGGAAGCCTCACGGGCAAGCATCGCCTGCAAAGCGAGAGCTCCGAATCCAGTTCCGGATCGCTGTAACATTTCCCGGCGGGAGAGCGGGAGTCCCGCTCGATGATCACATAAGCTCACAATCGTTTACTCTACGTATAAAAATTCGTTACTGGAAAATAGCACTCTGATGAAGGCTGCCCATGCCTCCTTTTTCTCGCCATACCCGCTCACAAACTCCTCGCCCTGGAGGAGTTCTTTTTCGGTCGCCTCGCGACCCAGGAGATGCTCGATCAACCAAGCGGTGCGATCACGGACACCCTCACTACCCCTGGTAGAAATAACGACGTCAGCAAGCGCCCGCGACGACTCGTGTATCAACTCACTATTCATCAAGTAGAGGGCCTGTCCCGCCACCGTGGAACTGCGGCGATTTCCATCGGAGACGGCAGGATCAGCCGTGTCGAAGGCCTTTTGACCATCGTATCCGCTGCTTCGATAGACCGGCAGATAGACCGTTCTCCTTGGCACCAGGGAGTGACCCTGGAGGCGGCCACGGTCGACATACTTCGAGGGTTGCACCACCAACATCGAGCCCCCCATCGTCGAGTCGAGGCGCTTCGATTTCAGTAGAATACTGTCGCGAATCACTTCCGCTTCCACCCGTCGGCGCTGCCAGCGGGCGAAGAGTTTATTTTCCGGGTCATACTCCAAAAGAGCAAGGTCAGCCTGCGCCGATTGACGATAGGTCGCCGAGTTCATCATGAGACGATGCATCGCTTTGACAGACCAACCTGATGCCACGAACTTGCGAGCGAGATGATCCAGAAGCTCGGGGTGGGTGGGCTGTTCACCCAAGCCGCCAAAGTTGTCCGGGGTCGGCACGATCCCTCGTCCAAAATGCCAACGCCAAAGTCGGTTCACGATAACGCGGGAGGTGAGCGGGTTCTCTGTCGAAGCAATCCAGCGGGCCAGTTCAAGTCGCCCGCTTTGCTTTCCGGGCATCACGATTTTCTTGCCCGCAGTCCAAGCCGAAGGAACACCACGGGGAACTTCGTCGCCCAGCGTGAGGTAGTCACCACGCAGGTGAACTTTGACATTCTGAGTAGGATACTCGGTCACCCCCATGACCTGAAAGGGAGCGGGCAGGTCTTTTTTGAGAGCAGCGATTTCCTTGCCAAGGCGCTCCTTCTCTTCCTTTGGGGTTTCCTTTTTCTTCTGCGCGGCCTCCAAATTCCTCACCTCCTGCCACTTCTTTTGATGGCTTTCTTCGGTGAGGTTATGTTCGTGAAATTCTGCCACCACCGAGTATTTCGTGAGCGTCTTGGTGGACATGAAGATCCCGGCGAGCCCGTAGTAGTCCTCGATGGAGATGGGATCGATCTTGTGGTCGTGGCAACGGGCACAACCAATCGTCATCCCGAGAAAGGCCCGACCCATCGTGTCCATTTGCTCGTCGACAATGTCGCGCCGCATCTTATCGGGGTCGTCGCAAGCGAGCATTTTCGGACCAACGGAAAGGAAGCCCAGACCCACAGTTTGCGCGCGCTTTTGGGCAAGATCTTTCGCGGGAAGGAGATCGCCAGCCAGTTGCTCGATGATGAATTGATCGAAGGGCTTGTCTTGATTGAAGGAATCGATGACGTAGTCGCGATACCGCCACGCAGACGGATGGGCAATATCCTCGTCCATGCCATTGGTGTCGGCATAGCGGGCGACATCAAGCCAATGGCGTCCCCAGCGTTCGCCGTATCGGGGCGACTCCAGCAATTCATCGATGAGCTTTTCCCAGGCATCCCCGCGTTTGTCCTCTAAAAAGGCTTTGATTTGCCCGGTCGAGGGAGGGAGGCCGTGAAGATCGAGATAGGCGCGCCTCACCAAGGTGCGTTTCTCAGCAGACTTGGTCGGAAGGGAATCTCTCTTCGCGATCCCCGCCAAGATGAAGCGATCCAGGTCTTCGCGCGCCCATTCGGAGTTGCTGACGACAGGCGCAGCCGGGTCCAGCACCGGAGCAAAGGCCCAATACTCGTCAGCTCCCGAAAGGAAGCCCGTTGCCATTCCAAGGCAAGCCATGATTCGGCCAAACACCATAGCCTCTATTACCGATTCAAGGGATCGCTTCTATCGCTGGAAGTCATTTCCCTAATACCCCGCCGGATGTCTCATGACATGCCCTTTTCCCGGACGTGACGTCGGCTGCCAGCGTGGACCCTTCCGCCCGCCACCCCAACCGGTGTCGAGTCGCAGACCGGCGACCGTCAGGAAGACATGGCCATTTCGCACGTATACGGTGATCCACTTCCCCTCACCCCGCTTACCATAATTCAAGAAACCCTTGGAAGTCATTTGCCCCTTGAGCAACCCCGCCTCCCGCAAGACATAGGACACCGCCCCCGAGCAATCATATCCCGAGTCATTCAGCACGGCATGACCACCGCCCCATTTATAGGACTTATTCTGCAAGCGATTCCCCGCCTCAATCGCACGATGCACCGCTGCTGGTGCCCTCTTCGGAGCGTAGGACAGTCCGTTCTGGTATAAGGCCGTCTTTCCAGACTTAAACTGATAGACCACCGGATCGCGGGCCTTCACCTGTCTACCACAGGACGTCAACGCAAGCACGGCTATCGCGAGCCCGAGGAATAACGACACCACTTTCATGAGTTTGAGTCTTAGCAGAATTACTTAAGCTTTCCAAACCATTAATGATTCCCAACGTAAACAAGACCTTGGCGAAATCGATAAAATGAAGCTAGCCTCTCCGTATAGCTCACCGTCGGCAAACTTTCTTCGACACCCCAAGCACTCTCTCCCATGGCTCACATCCAAACCAAGCGCTGGCAACTCTCCCGCCGCCAACTCCTCCGCGGCGCCGGCGCCACCCTCGCCCTTCCCTTCCTGGAAGCAATGCGCCCCCTCTACGGACAGGCCGCCTCCTCCGGTGACCCTGTCCGCATGGCCTGCCTCTTCATGCCCAACGGCGTCCGCCCCGACAAATGGACTCCCAGCGGTAGCGGTAAATCCTTCAAGCTTTCCCCCATCCTGAGCCCGCTCGAGGCCATCAAAGAACACCTCACCGTGATCAGCGGGCTCACCAACAAACCCTCCCACAAGGGTGACGGCCACTACTACAAAACCGCCGGCTGGCTCACCTGCACCACCATTGCCTCCACTGAAGGCTCCGATGTCTCCGCTAACGGAATCTCCATCGACCAGCTCGCCGCCGAAGCCATTGGTCGCCAGACCAAGCTCCCCTCCATGGAACTCGGCACCGAGCCCATCACCTCCGGTGTCGACCGCAACGTCAATCTGACCCGCCTCTACGGCTCCCACATTTCGTGGAAGAAGCCCGACGTCCCCCTCCCTTGCGAAATCAACCCGCAGAGCGCTTTTGACCGGCTCTTCCGAAACACCGACAAATCCGGCAAGGGGAAATCCGAGGACCAATCCGTAATCGACATCGTCCTCGAAGACGCCAACTCGCTCAAGCGCACCCTCGGTACCGAGGACAAGCACAAGCTCGAACAATACCTCGAAAGCGTCCGCGAAGTCGAACGTCGCATTGAAAACGAAGCCTCACAAATCGGGGCCGGACAAAACATCAGCGAAGACGCGGCCCGCCAACTCGCCGCCCTCAACAAGCGCATCGGCACCGCCATGGGTGGGAACAAAAAGGGCCTCGGCTCCGTCCAACGCATCGACCACACCGAGCACGCCCGCCTCATGCTCGACCTCATCGCATTGGCCTTCTGGACCGACTCCACCCGCGTCGCCACCTTCATGTTTGGCAACGCCGTCTCCGGAAAAAACTTTTCATTCCTCGATGGAGTCAGCGGCGGCCACCACTCCATCTCGCACCATAAGGGCGACTCCAAACAGCTCGACCAATACGAGCGCATCAACACCTGGCACTCCGCGCAGCTCGCCTACCTTCTTCAAAAAATGAAGAGCCTCCCCGAGGGCAACTCCAACGTCCTCGACAACTCCATGGTCCTCTTCGGCTCCGGCATCCGCGATGGCAATGCCCACGCCACCAAAGACATTCCCGTCGTCCTCGCCGGAGGAGCCAACGGCCAACTCAAAACCGGTCGCCATCTCAAGACCGATGACAACGCTCCCCTCGCCAGCCTCTACGTCGGCATGATGAAACGCATGGGCGTCCCCACCAAATCCATCGGCAACGCCGACCGGGAGCTCCGCGGCCTCTAAAGAACGCGGACGTCCTGTCCGCTTCAAAAACCCGGCCCATCTCCCCCATGAAGAAGAGACTCCTCAATCTCGTCTTCTTAGAGACCGAACCCGCGCCAAACGTCGCGTGCTCCTCGCCCCACCAAATCTTCATCTTCTGCGATCAGAAAGGCGTTCCCAAAAGAACCATCGAGGTCTGCTTCCCTTGCAACGGCCTCCGCACCACCCCCGCTCTTCCCGAGGCACAATACAAGAAGCATGACTTCACCGCACTCGCCCATTTTGTGAACGAACTCGGCCTCTGGGCTCCCTACTCCGACATCAAGGACTACGCCCCGTGCGGAACTCCGGACTATTTCGAGAAGCAGTAACAGCCCTAAAAAAGACAATGGAAAAATTAAGCTCGTTCAAGATCGCCCGTATTGCCCGCCTCAGAAAATTGACACCTCACCTGACGGTTTGTTAAAAACCATAGGAAAATTCTGGCGAGTTCACTCAGCCGCAGACTTCAACATCATGCTCTTGGATTTTCCAACCACCAATTGATCCTGCCCCTCGGTGATCACAATCGCAGAGTTCAGAGTAACCTTGGCCCACTCTTGAGTCTTTCCCGTGGTCGGCCAAAAAACTTCCAGCTTCTCAATCTTCCCGGCACTCCCCAGCCCAATATTTTGCCGAAGCGGATTGGCCCCAAAGCTTCCGCCGCTGCCCACCCACTTAAAGATGCTCCGGCGCTGCCCGGATTCATTCTCAATCACATCGACCTTGATCCGCGCCCCAATCGCCGACTTGTTGGAATCGACTCCAATCAATCTGAGAGTGATCCAGTTGTTCCCCATCCCCGGATTTTCATAAAGAGCATCGAAGAATTGATCTCCCGGATACGCTCCACCCATCTGTTCAAAAACATCCTGATCGCCATCGTTATCCAGATCCGCAAAAACAACGGCATGTCCTTTTTGGAGATGCCCAAAGCCACCTGATTTTGTCACATCCACAAATTTCTCTCCCCCTCTGTTCAGGAACATCACGTTAGGCATCAAGTTCATAAACTTGGGCTCCCCTGTTCCCAGATAGAAATCCAGAAATCCATCGCCATTGAGATCACCAAAGTTCGATCCCATGGGCCCGGTCGGCCGGGTCAGGCCCATTCTCTTGGCGACGTTCTCAAACCCGCCCTGACCATCACCACGATAGAGGCAATCCATCTCCGCCTTATGGGGCAAATTCAAGGCATCGGCAGCCAGGGCACCAATATCTCCGGCCCAGGAGGAAGCATAGATGTCGAGATTCCCATCATTGTCAAAATCCCAAAACCAGGCAGGAAAACTTTCGAGAGGTGAGGTCACCCCCAACTCGACAGCGAGGTCGGTAAAGGTGCCGTCGCCATTATTGTGATAGATCCGATTTTGATCCAGAAAGTTGGACACATAGAGATCGGGATAGCGGTCACCATCGTAGTCTCCCCACACAACCGCCTTGGTAAACCGGTCATTGGTCACGCCTGCAGTCGAAGCGATATCAGTGAAAGTTCCATCCCCATTATTTCGAAACAACTGACTGGGCGCGTCCTTACCCGCATTCGCCCCGGCTTCATTTCCGATATAAAGGTCTAAATCACCATCATGATCAAAATCAGCCCAAGCTGCCGTCTGGGTCGGCTGATGCACCTCTCCGAGACCACTTGAAAATGTGACATCAGTAAATTGCGCAGCTCCGGCCACTCCGTCATTGCGGAGAAGGGAATTGGGATGCCGTCCGTTTCCACCAAGCCACGCTCCACGCAAAACCAAGATATCGAGCCAGCCATCATTATCAAAATCAGCCTGAACCAGATTCAGCCCTCCCGTAATTCCGGAGAGCCCGGCATCGTTCGTGCGATCCGTAAAACTCCCGTCGCCATTGTTGCAAAACAGCTTGATCTGCCCGGAAGGATCGAAGCACGAAACGACAAGATCGAGATTCCCATCGTTGTCAAAATCATCCGCAATCGTGCCCCCGGAAAGACTATAGGTCCCCAGCCCGAGCTTTCCTGCCACATTGGAAAAGTGGGGGAACGGCTCCGAAGACATAAGCGCATCCATTGGAATCAGGTGCTCGGCCGGAACATCCTGAGGATACCCGCCAATCGTCATATAGGCGATGTTCAGCAGCCAGCGGGATCGCAAGCGATCAATCGATTGACCCTCTGAGTTTTTGAGAATCGCTGTGAAATAAGCGATGGCATTTCGCGACCCCCGTTGATTGGTGTGAATTCCTTGTCCTTGAATCGGCATGATACAGCTCTCCGGCAAATTCCGCTGGCAACAATTCTCCGTCTCACCCAGACGCATGTAGGCCACCGCGAGATTGAACCTCAGTGAATTCGAAACCGCCAAAGCCTGGGCTCTTGGCCATCCCTGCGCCAACTTCGGAATCAATTCCGTATCGCACTCTCTCAGCAATTGGATGGCTTCCTTTTCGTTTCCCAATCTGAGCTCGGCCTTTGCCAAGTCTGTCTTCACTTGGCCAATCTTGGAAAGCGGAGCATCGGCTGGCAGCCCCTTAAGCTCTGCGCGTAATTGACGCGCCTTTTGGTCGCCCAGCCAAATATTCTCGTCAGGTGTCTTCCCCAAAATTTCCGCCAACTCAGCAAGCATCCGCTGATGATCCGCCGATTGGGCATTTGCCGGCTCGGGCCACTCAGATTTTGTTCCAGCGTTCTCCTCTTCGTCGACTGGTGATGGCTCACTCCGATTGACAAAAAACCAGACAAGGCATCCCAGCCCTAGGATAGTCATCACGATCAAAGTGGCTCCCCTGACATTTCCGACAATGGCTCTGTGATAGGTTCTCTTCATACTGGAGTTCGAAGATCATCCTACAGCTTCAATCAAATCAAGCAAATCCATCCACCCACGACGATTCACGCAGAACCGAAAACCTCGTTCTCCCTTACTTCAGCCGTGAAATTTTGAAGGCTTGGGTAGCGATAGCAATTCATCATAAACTCCCCCACAAGCCGTGACAGCCTCTCATCAAACACGCGCTCAAAAACGCCATCTCCTCCGCGAGATGATCCGCATCACCCCAAGGTCAGCTCCAATCCGCCCTCCATCAAATGCTCCGTAAACTCGTCCTCCTCATCGCCCTCGGCCTGACTCCTCTTGAAGCCACCGTCGACGCTAATCTCGTCGGCTACTACCCCTTCGAATCCGACTATGCCAACGCCTCCGGCTCCCTTCCCGATGGCACCGCCGTCAACTCACCCACCGCCGCCACTTCCGGAGGCCGGGTCGGCAAGGCCATGTCACTTCAAGGGGCCGACAACGACCACATGAATCTCGTCGCCAGCTTCGGAACCGGAACCACCCTTGGCGAGAATTTCACCATCAGCGCCTGGTATCGTCTCAATGATCCCATCACCTCGCCCAGCGGCTCAAAGCGACACTTCGTTTTTGAGTCCAGCAACGACTTCGATGTCTCATTTGGCATCCGCGACCTCGGGCTCGGAGACAGCGGGCTCAACGACGGCCAGTCCTACACCCAGGGCCCGTCCCTCGACATCGCCGACGCCGCCATTCCCGGCTGGCACCACGTCGCCCAGACCTACACTTCCGCTGGCGGATCCACCACCATCAGCACGTATCTCGATGGCTCACACCTCGGCAATCTCACCATCCCCACCGCCAACCTCAACGGAAATGGATTGAACTTCGGAGCCCCCCGAAGCAGCACCACCAATCGCGGATTCGATGGACTCATCGACGAAGTCGCCCTCTGGGATCGCGCCCTCGACACCACTGAACTCGCCACCGTCTTCGCCCTCGGCCTCAACGGACATCCACTCGGCAGCCCCGATCCGGGACCTGCTGCGCCAACCATCACTTCCTTCACCGCCACTCCTGATACGGTCCTCCTCGGCGGAGCCACCACCCTCGCGTGGGATGTCACCGACGCCACTTCCGTAACCATCGTTGACGGACTCAACAACCTCGCCCCTTCCAGCAGCCAATCGGTCGTCATCAACTCCCCAAAGACCTTCACCCTCGTTGCGCTCAACAACACCATCGCCACGACTCAACAAATCACCATCAATATCGATGGACCCACCGATCCCCTCGGCCCATACCTCGGCACCGTTAAAACCACAGAGGCTTACTTTCTCTACAGCCCCGGTCAGCAGGAAATCAACCTCCGCCTCACCGCCATGACTCCCGCCGGCGTCGCCGTCACTTCCACGGACTCGCAGAGCCTCGCCGCAAACGACCACGTTGCCAAATTCCACCTCACCGCACTCACTCCCGAAACCACCTACCGCTACAAAATCGAAAGGGTAAACGCCGATACCACCACCACACTCTTTGCAGGTGATGATGCCGATCACAAATTCACGACCGTCTCCACCGCACGCATGGGCAAGGTCGTCACCGCTGGCTTCATCTCTTGCGCCAATGACACTTCCTTCCGGGTCTGGGAAGAAATGGCCAAGCACAATCTCGACCTCCTTTGCCTCTCCGGAGACACGCCCTACATCGACACCGCCGATCTCACTCTCATCCGCCAAAAGCATCGTCATTTTCTCAAGGTCACTTCCCTCGCGGCCCTCGGAAAAAGCGTTTCCACCGTCGGCACCTGGGATGATCACGATTTCGGACTCAACAACGGCAACGGACTCAGTGCTGCGGATCGCAAGGTCCGAACCCGCAAGGCTTTCACCGAATATCGCGCCCACGATAAATACGGCCTCAATCACGAAGGCGTCTACCACAAGGTCGATATGGGCGCGATGGAGGTCTTCCTCCTCGACCCCCGCTGGTTCTCACAAACCGCCCCTTCTCCCGTCGATCCCAACCAATCGACCTGCTTCGGCTCCATCCAGTGGCAGTGGATCCTCGATGCCATTCGTAATTCCAAGGCCCCCTTCAAAGTCATCCTTCAAGGCCAAATCTGGCAGGACAAAAAGAACAGCGAAACCGATGACATGTTCACCTACTACACCGAACGCGATGCTCTTCTTGACACCATCAAAAACGAAAAGATCCCCGGCGTTGTCCTCTTCGGCGGAGACATCCACGTCGCCCGCTACCTTCGCCACCCGCAACGCGTCGGCTACGACCTCCACGACTTCATCATGTCGCCCGGGCACAAAAGCGTCATCGCCTCCCTCAACGTTTACCACCCGTCCATCGAGTGGAGCCGGGAGCGCCAAAACCAATTCCTTACCATGACCGCCGATACCTCCAAAAGTATCCCCGAACTCACCGTCCGATACCTCGATGCCGATGGCGTCACCAATTTGGAAATGACCATACCCTATACCGACCTTTCTCCCAAAGTTGGCAAAGGCCTCGCCGAAGACCTCCGCGCCCTCTGGACCTTCGATGGCGACACCACGAACTCCTCCGTCCTCGGCGACCGCATCGACGGCACTCTCGAAAACGGAGCCACCATCGATCCCGCCAAAGGTGTCCGCGGCGGTGCCCTCAACCTCTCCCGCGCCGGCGACCAATACTTCAGCGTCCCCCGCAGTTTCCTCGATGACAACACCGCCGTCTACACCGCTTCCAGCTGGTGCAAGGCCACCACCCTCCCCGCGCATGGATCATCGGAACGGCACTTCATTCTCGAGACCAAGGTGAACAACCACGCCAACCTCCCCAGCGCCTCCACCACCGGCTACGCTATATCTGTCGGGCTCCGCACGACTTCGGATCCCGAAAAAATCAAGCTCCAACTCTCTACCGAAACCCTCGTTCCCAGAGCGGTCGGTTCACAGCAGGCCCCCGGAATGATTGGCCAGGGAGGATTCAATTTTGAGGTCGCCCGCACCCTTTTCTCCGACTGGACCCACGTCGTTGTCACTTTCGACACCTCCAAGCTCCAACTCTTCCTCAATGGCACTCTCGTCATCGAGCACATCCTCCCCATCGCAGCACCAGTCGCGGAAAACGGAGGCCTCGTCATCGGCGGTCACCGCTCCGGAACCGGTCGTAACTTCGATGGTCTCATCGACGAAGTCGCCATCTGGAACCGCGTCCTCACCCCCGCCGAAGTCATCACTCTTTATAACGATGGCAACGCCGTGCAAATCCCCACCAAAGTCTCCTCCCTCGACCCTGATCGAGACTCCCTTCCGGATTAACAGGGAAAATCTCCACGGGTTTGACCCAACAGACGCCGGAGACGCCTGAGCCGGACCTTTTCAATGACGAGCCACCTCTGCCACCACAAAAAAGCTAACCCGCCAACTGTCCGCAACCCGCTCCAACATCAATCCCCCGGCGCTGGCGAATCGTAACCGGCAGCCCTCCCGACTCCCTTAAAATCCGCTGAAATTCCAAAGTCCTCTCATCAGATGGCGGACGACCTTCAAAATCCTCGGTCGGATTCAGCGGAATGAGATTCACTTGCACCTTCATCCCACGCAGCAGCTCCGCAAGACGGGTGGCATGATCGTCACTATCATTCGCACCCGCGATGAGCGTCCAGGAAATGAGGACCTTCTGACCGGTCACCTCGGAGTAAGATCGGCACGCCTCCAACAACTGACGAATCGGCCAGCGCTTGTTCACGGGGATCAAAGCCCCACGTTCTTCATCGCTCGCGCCATGCAAACTGACCGCGAGAGAATACTTCCGCTTCAAAGCCGCCAGTTTCTGAATCCCCGGAATATGCCCCACCGTGCTGATGCTCACCCTCGTGGGCGCAATTCCCACCCCACGCGCGTCGGTGATCACATCAAGCGCAGCCATCACCGGCCCGAAATTGTGCAAGGGTTCGCCCATCCCCATCATCACGACATTCCGGAGCGGAGACTTCTCATTCGCCGCCAAGTGTTCATTCAAAAAATGAACCTGCGCCACCATTTCTCCCGCCGTGAGATGACGGAGAAACCCCATCTTTCCGGTCGCACAAAAGACACATCCCATCGCACACCCCACCTGACTGCTCACACAGGCCGTATAGCGCCCCTCGTATCCCATCAAAACTGTTTCAACCTCGCGCCCGTCCTCCAATCGCAAAAGAAACTTACGCGTCACCTGATCTCCACTCGCGATATCACGCACCACTTCGGGAGCCACTCCCGGATGCCTCGCCAGCCATTCATCGACTCGATCCCCATGATTCGTCATTCTCGCCGCCTTCCGGTGAAGCGATCGAAAAACCACCGGGGCATGAACCGGGTTCAGCCCTTCCTCCTTCATCCGTAATTGAAGTTGGCGAAATGTCAGACCCATGAACGCGCTCATCTTCACAAGGCTTGCCGTGAAATCGCACCCGACTTCAAGCGAAATCAACGTCACGGAGTGACAATCAATCAAGAAGAAGCCAAAGACGGACGCAAGTCCGGAATCAGACCTTGAAATTTTCAGCGGACAAATTTCGAGAGCTTCCCACCTCCTTCCTCGTATGAAAGGATCTCCCCCCGATGGCTCTCTTCTCTCGTTCTCTTCTTTTCACTCTGATCTTGATCGTATCAGCGACGGGAGAAATCAGCTTCAATCGCGACGTCCTCCCCATCCTTTCCGACGCCTGTTTCGCTTGTCACGGACCCGATTCCGAGACCCGCGAAGCAAAACTCCGCCTCGATCAGGAAGAGGACGCCAAAGCCGACCGCGACGGCTTCCCGGCCATCGTTCCCGGCAAACCCGACAAAAGCGACCTGATCTACCGTATCCTCAATCGTGATCCGGACGAGGTCATGCCCCCTCCCGATTCCCGCCACCAACTCACCGCCATCGAAAAACAAACCCTCCGCGACTGGATCAAACAAGGTGCCAAATGGGAAAAGCACTGGGCCTTTGTCAAACCCGAAACCCCAAAGCTCCCCAAAGTCTCCAGTCCGGCCTGGCCCAAAAACCCCATCGACCACTTCATCCTTCGCACCCTCGACCGGAAACAACTCCGCCCTTCTCCCGAGGCCCCCCGCGAAAAGATTCTCCGCCGCGTGACCCTCGACCTCACCGGTCTCCCTCCCACACTCGAAGAAGTCTCGGCCTTCCTCGCCGACGATAAACCCGGAGCCTACGAACGTGCCGTCGATCGCCTCCTCGCTTCCCCCCGCTATGGCGAAACGATGGCTCTTCCCTGGCTCGAAGCCGCTCGCTTCGCCGACACCGATGGCTATCAGTACGACGGACCTCGTATCATGTGGCGATGGCGCGACTGGGTCATTGAGGCCTACAACGCCAACAAACCCTTTGATCAATTCACCATCGAGCAGCTCGCCGGCGACCTTCTCCCCAACGCCACCCTCGATCAAAAGATCGCCACCGGCTTCAACCGCAACCATCGCTACAATTCCGAGGCCGGACTCGTCGTCGAGGAATTCCTCCTCGAAAATGCCGTCGACCGCGTTGACACCACCAGCACCGTTTGGCTTGGCCTCACCATGGGATGCGCCCGTTGCCACGATCATAAATACGATCCCCTCTCGCAGAAGAACTACTACGAGATGCTCGCCTTCTTTAACAACATCCCCGAGTTCGGCCGTGCCGTAAAGTCGGGCAACTCCGAACCCTACATCCCCGCCCCCACCAAGTCTCAACAAACCCAACTCGCCACCCTCGAAGCAAAAGTTGCGACTGCCCAAGCCGCCATCGAAAAACTCCCCCCTGTCTCTTATACACATCTCCGAGCCCACGAGACCGAGGCTGATCTCG
>CAJXVQ010000001.1 GCA_913060685.1 uncultured Verrucomicrobiales bacterium | reverse complement strand
CGAGATCAGCCTCGGTCTCGTGGGCTCGGAGATGTGTATAAGAGACAGTCCGTAAAGTGACGAGAATTTCGGATAGAAGCTCATGTACCAGAAGCAATAGTAGGTGCCGGCGTCCCACACCGGCCAGCGCAGGTCGTTCATGACGATGTCCGAGCCCGGTTTGATATTGGCCTGCCAGTTGGTGGCCTTGGCAGGGGAGACCGACAGGAGAACACCCAAGCCCATGAGCCCGGCCATCAAGACTCTACGAAAGCGTTGAGCACAGTTTGGGAATTTCATCTTATGAACTTTTCAGGGATTCCAAATTGAAATGCAACGACCATTCTCAAGTCAAGATCGACGGGGTGTGATCGCGATCTCGTTTGAGTAATTGGAATCCGAGGGTCACCATCTGCTGACAGCCGCAGGAAAGAGATTTGTGAGGTGCCCAACTCAAGTGTTCCCATGCATCGCACTAAGCCGTAGCCTTAACCCAGATTGCAAAATGAAAACGCCCCTATTCCTTTCAATCGTTACTCCGCTTGTCGTCGTCGTGATGCTCTCTCTCGGGGTTGTCGGGTCCAGCGCGCAGCCGAAGAACTCCAAAAAGAATCACCTTACCATCAAGCCACAGGGCGAGAATTGGGGGGCGTCGACGTCTGATGTGAAAGCGATTCTGGATTCGGCGATCAAGCCGCTGCATGCCCGGTTTCCCGATCGCGAGATCTCTACGATTACGGTGGAGCCAAAAGGTGGTCCGATCGTGCTGTATAAGCGTGGGCCGAAGGGGGAGCACCGGGTTCGTCTTAATGTGAATGGACCCTACTGGTCGCAGTATGCCTATCAGTTTTCCCACGAGTTCTGCCACATCCTTTGTAACTACAAGGAGGGACCGAACTGGAACCTTTGGTTCGAGGAAGCGGTTTGCGAGATGGCTTCGCTCTACTCGCTGCGGACGATGGGGGAGACCTGGGCCAAGGATGCCCCCTATCCCAATTGGAGCAGTTATCGGACTGCACTCACCAAGTATGCCGACAATTTGATCGATGAAACCGAAGTCCCCGGAGATCTCTCCAAGTGGTTTCAAACCCACCGGGACGCTTTGAAAAAGACCGGCACCGACCGGCCAAAAAACCGTGTCGTTGCCAAGGCCATGCTGCCCATCTTTGAAGCTGATCCCGAACTTTGGGGATCGGTGGCCTACCTCAACTCCGTTCCCGATCGGGAAATCGATTTCCTTGACTTCCTTCGGGAGTGGCAAAGCGTCGCTCCCAAAAAGCATCACGCCGGGATCGCCAAGGTCGCGGCCCTTTTCCGGGTCACGCTTCCGGGTGGTTGAAGCGTCCGCTTGCTGATTGTAATGAAGTGACCCCGGCTCACGTATCCAAGCCACTCGCCTATGAAATCCTGCTCGCTTCTCCTGACTTTTGCCCTCTTCGCCACCGTTGTTCCCGGCCATGCTCTTCGCAAGAATGCCACCTGGGACAAACAAACCCGATCCGCCTCGGATGCCCAGGCCGGCGGTTGGCTGATCAATCTCGGTATCACCGGAGCTCGTGCCAAAATTCACCTGGAACGACCGCAGGAATTCGAAATCGCCTACCTCTTTCCGGACACTCCGGCGCACGGAAAACTGAAAGTGGGCGACCGCATTCTCGGAGTCAACGGCACTCCATTCTCCGAACCTCACAAGTTCGGCTACGGCCCCAAATTCTTCGGATACGAAGGTCCCATGATGGCACTCGGCCAGGCCCTCGATTCCGCGAAGGGCAAAATCACCCTCCAGATCATTCGCGCCGAAAAGAAGCAGGAGGTCTCTCTCGACCTCTCCACCAAATACGGATCCTTCTCCAAGACCTTCCCCTACAACTGCCCCAAGACCGACCTCATCCTCAAGGAATGCTACGACTTCCTTCTCAAAACCCAAAGGCCCAACGGACTCTGGAATGGGCGTCCCGATGCCGACACCTTCGCCGCTCTCGCCCTGCTGGGCAGTGGGAACAAGGACTTCCTTCCCGCCGTCGAAAAATCGATGCGCACCTTCGCCAAAGCGACCAACGACAAGATCGACTATGGCGGACTCGACTGCTGGAAATACACCCTCTACGGCACCGCCCTCTGCGAATACTATATCCTCACTCGCGAGGACTGGATCAAACCCGAGCTCGAGCAGATCAAAAAGTGGCTTTTGAAAGCGCAAATGGCCAATGGTGGCTGGGGACATCGCCCCGCCAACAAGCCCGGCGGCAATGGCTATGGAGCGATCAATGCCATCACGATGCAGGCAAAAATGGCTCTTGGCATGATGATGCGCTGTGGCCTCGAAGTCCCCGCCGAAAAATTTCGGGCCACCCACGACTTTGTTGCCAAAGGCACCAACGATATCGGATACGTTTGGTATAAGGATGGTGGTCGCAGAAACCCCGGATACGCCGACATGGGTCGCACCGGCATCACGGCCCTCGCCCATCACGTCAGCCCCGTCGGCGGAAAGGAGTATCGCGATTTTGCGCTCCTCACCGCTGGCTGTATCGGCAACTACCCCAAGACCTTCCCCGACACCCACGGTTCCCCGCTCCTCGGCCTGGCTTGGACCGGCCTCGGCGCTCTTGCCGACCCCGCCCAATTCCGCATGCTCATGGACTACAACCGCTGGCACTTTGCGATGGCCCACACCCCCGAGGGAAACTTCTACTACCAACCCAACCGCGACAATAATCCCCAGGACTACAGCGCCGGCCCCCGAATCAACGCCACCGCCGCAAATGCCCTCGTCCTCACCGCCAAGTTTAAAAAGCTCCAAATCACCGGAGCCAAACCCGTTCGACTGAAGTAGCTCCAATTGTATTTTGCGGATGGGCTTCTTGGAAACGCTCACTCCATCTCTACGAGTGTGATTCCGCCAATGTGCAGGTCGGAGCCGGGTCGCTCCGTGTTTTGTTAAGAACGCCGACTGCCAATGCTGGAGAAATCCCCTCGTAGTGAGCTACGATCTCACGCACTTCAGCGGGAACCTTCGGGTGGTAGACCGCCGACCTCACGCTCGACCAACCTGTCGTAGAAATTCTCCGTGGCTGATTGGCTCAACAAGACCTGCGTCCATCTCCTGCTCACGGCGATCTATCTCTTCATCATCAGGTCCAAGTGGAGCCAAACGGTCGGATGCTAGAAGATGCGCTGCCAAACCAATCCGATCCTCATCGGAAAGTTGGTCAGCATCTCGCTGGACTTCAATTAACGTGGGCATGGATGTAAGCTACCTGATCACCTTGATGAGGTCAATTTCAGAGAGAACGCTGCAACACGCGCAGGCAGCCGCAATTTACAACACCCGTGAATTGTAAAATGCCAGACGATTTGATTTGTGCCTTCTGTTTCTCAACGCCCGTCCCTCCCGTGACCTGGGGCAATGACGACGGTGTCGAAAGCCCTGGTATGCCGGATATATTGGGGGCGTATGACGCATCGATAATGATATCCAGGTCGGTCAGCGGTACGAGGTAGCGGCCCTGGTGGGCAAGGATCTTCCCGTCGAAGATGAACTTCACGCCATTCATGATGTCCACCCGGCCACCGATGGTGAGCTTTACTTTGGCGAATCCTTCCGACCGTCGGAGGCCTCGCGTTGATCCAAGTCGTCTTTCAATCGCTCGATCAGCTCCTTCGCTCTCAACATCGCTGGATCGGTTTCATCGGGCTTCAACAGCGGAGTGATCTCTTCCAGGTGCCACCTGGCATGACGGTAGAGTCCGCCGTCGAAGGCGGATTGCGCCTTGGCCGCGCGTCTCAGAACGGTCATCTCCCGGGCTGATTCTTTTGAGGCTGGGTCGGTCAAGCGCGCATACAGAACCCCGGCGCTGTTCCAGTTCCCGGCGTGCAGATAATTCCAAAAGAGAGCGCGGTTCTTTTTTTCCGGCGAGCGGGTGCTGTGGAGGATGCCCACATGGCTGACGGGAGAAACATTCAGGAACTGCGGTTCCCTATCCACAAGTCGATCGCCGGTTTGGGAATTCAAGGAAATCCCTGATCCCTCAAGTCGGTACCAGGGATTTCGGGGATCGAGGTAGCCTGCCAGATCGGGCGGTGAGTTGTCCACAATCCAAAGCTTAATCGTCTTGTCGTAACTCCGGCTGACGAGGGTGGTGCCATCCGGGCTGAAGGCCACACTACTGACCAAGTCTTGGTGCCTTAAGGTGCGGATCCCCTTTCCGCTCGAGAGGTCCCAGAGCCTGATCGTCTTGTCGTCACTCCGGCTGGCGAGGGTGCTGCCATCCGGGCTGAAGGCCACACTCATGACCCTGTCTTGATGCCCGAAGGTGTGGATCTCCTTTCCGCTCGAGAGGTCCCAGAGCTTGATCGTCTTGTCGGCACTCCCGCTGGCGAGGGTGCTGCCATCCGGGCTGAAGGCCACACTCAAGACCAGGTCTTGGTGCCCGAAGGTGTGGATCTCCTTTCCGCTCGAGAGGTCCCAGAGCTTGATCGTCCCGTCCCCACTCCCGCTGGCGAGGGTGCTGCCATCCGGGCTGAAGGCCACACTCATGACCGTGTCTTGGTGCCCGAAGGTTCGGATCTCCTTTCCGCTCGAGAGGTCCCAGAGCTTGATCGTCTCATCCCAACTTCCGCTGGCGAGGGTGGCGCCATCCGGGCTGAAGGTCACTGTGGAGACCCTTTCTTTATGCGAGCCAAGAGGAGATCGCCAAATTGGACGGCACGGAACGTTGCCGTCCATCGCGATTTGCATGAGCTCCTCGAATTCCGGCTTCTCTTTCTCCAGGAGCACCGGATTGGCTTTCCGGAACTCCTCGGTCTGCCGCTCCGCACCAAATCCTCGAAATCCCAAGCCTTTCGCGGCCATCATGGCGGCCGCGAATTTGTTCTTCTGCATTATTGCCAGTCGCGCTCTTTCCAACCAGGTTTTGGCTTCTTCGTAGCGGGATTGATTTAATGCGACTTTAGTTCGCTCGAGGGCCTTTTTGGTTTCTTCCCCGCTCTTAAGTGCGTATTCCTTGGCCTGTTTCTCATCGATTCGGGCCTCCTGAGAGGACAGCGCAAACCACGTGGTTCCGAAGATCCCCGCAATCAAGAGAACGGTGATCGTGGTGGCAAAAGCAACTGCAGTCCGATTTCGCCGCGCGAACTTCTTCAACTTATAGGTGGTACTTGGCGCGGCGGCCTCCACCGGCTCGTCATCGAGGTAGCGCTCGATGTCGGCCACGAAGGCGTTGGCAGTCTCGTAGCGCCGGGTGCGGTCCTTCTCGATGGCCTTCATCACGATCCAGTCCAGTTCGCCCTTTAGGGCGCTGGCGCTGATATGAAATTTCTTCGGCTTCGATCCGGTGCCCGTCGCGGTGCTTGCCTGGATCCGGGTCTCGGTGCAGCGGGTGCTGGGTTTGGGAGGCTCGTCCTCTGCGATGATGCGGCGCATCTCATCGTAACCGGCAGAGAGGAGTGACTTCTGATCGAAGGGCGGCGCACCTGCCAGCAGTTCGTAAAGTAACACGCCGAGGCTGTAGATGTCTGAGCGGGTGTCGATGTCGATCGCGCTCATCGCAGCCTGCTCGGGGCTCATGTAGACCGGAGTGCCGAGGAACTGCTCGAAGCGGGTGAAGAGGGTCTTTTCGGTGAGCTTGTTTTGGGTGGCCTTGGCGATGCCGAAGTCGATGACCTTCACCACCGGGACATCGGCGGCGAGGGTGACCATGATGTTGGAGGGCTTGAGGTCGCGGTGGATGATGCCCTTCTGGTGGGCGTGTTGGACGGCGGCGCAGACGTCGCGGAAGAGCTCGAGGCGGCGTTTGGGGCCAAACTTCTGCTGATCGCAGAACTGGGTGATGGGGATGCCCTTGACGAGCTCCATCGCGAAGTAGGGTCGGCCGGTGGAAGTGGCACCGGCGTCGAGGACTTTGGCGATATTGGGGTGATCCATCATCGCGACGGCCTGGCGCTCGGCCTCGAAGCGGGCGAGGACCTGCTTGGTGTCCATCCCGGCCTTGATGACCTTGAGCGCCACCATGCGAGAGATGGGCACGCTTTGCTCGGCCATCCAAACAGTGCCGAAGCCGCCCTCGCCGATCTGTTGGCGCAGGGTGTAGGGGCCGACGACGTCGCCCTCTGCTTCGGTGAAGGTGTCGTCAAATTCTTCCATTCCGATGGTGGCCCCGTCTTCGTCGGAAAAGAAGGACTGAGCCTTCTCGGAATCGACCAGAAGGCGTTGGACCTCAAGGCGGAGCTCGGCGTTTTTCCCACACTCTGCGGCCAGAAAAGAATCTCGATCGTCCGGATTTAAATCAAGAGCGCGGGCGAAGAGATCTCGGGCAGATGGCGGTTTCATAGTATCACATGCGTCTTGGCCCGGAAAAAAAAGACATCGGATTTGAAGTATTTTTTATGACTTGGTGCAAAGCAGGCTGCTGGACCTTACATCGACTTCTGCAAGTTCTGGCCATCAGCGAATGTTGCGGCGCTGTCTTCTTGTTGACTTTGAGGAGAGCGACAGATCGTCAATGGTGGTGTGTCCTGGCGTCTGGCAGATCTCATTGGGCCCGGCGCAGGATGGGCATGGAGTGCAAGGTCAAGACGAGGAGAATGATGGACCCGAAACCCGCATAGATCAGCACCTGGGTGGAGGCCTCCCAATCAAGGGCGCTGGTCATGAAGAGCCCAATGGCGATCGAGACGAGTCCGACAAAAGACGCCAGCAAGTTGTTGGCGGAGAGAATGCGCCCGCGAGTGGCTTCCGAGGCACGGTCCTGGAGAAATGCGTTGAGCGGAACCAGAAGGAAACCCGAGGAAAAGCCGATGAAGCCGAGGCTGAAATTCCACGCGACGCTGCCGGCAGGCAGAGTGCCAAGAGCGACCAAACCGGCGGTGATTCCGGCGACGCCCAGTGGCACGATGTCGAGCCGGATGCGGTGCCTGCTGAGAGTTGAGACGACGATGCTGCCAATGATTAAGCCGATGCCGATCAAGGCCATCATCAAGGCCGAGGCACCCGGAGCGCCATCGGGTTTGAGTTCCTTGCCGAATCCGATCACCGCGAGGCCGATGAAATTGGCGAGAAACCAGTAGCTCGAAATTGCCAGCGAAGTCAGCCGCAGAATACGGTTCCTGAACAGTTCCTTGAGATGCACGAAATGGCGACCCCATACTTCTCTGGTGAAATGCATCTTTGGGTGGGCAGGGGTCGCTTGAATCCAGCGCACCAGCACCAGTGGGACGATGGCGGCCAAGCCCGCAACGAGGGTGGGGATCAGGGCGGAGCGCCACTCGTCTCCTCCGCTCTCATTGAGCGAGGTGAAAAACATGCCACCGAGGAACATGCCACCGAGAATGCCGACCATCGTCAGCATTTGCATCAGGCCATTGGCGAAGCCGAGGCGCTCGGAGCCGATCAGTTCCTTGAGAATGCCCTGCTTGGCCGGTGAGAAGACGGTCGACTGCACGGCGAGCAGAAAATAGCCGAGCAGTGCGCCGTAGACGAAGTGCGACATCAGGCTGATGGCGATGAGCGCGAAGATGGTCAGTTGGCCGATCAGGCTAATAACAATAATGGTGCGCTTGGAATAGCGATCGGAGAGATAGCCGGCGACCGGTGCCAGCAAGATGAAGGGGATGGGAATCATCGCCCCGAGGATGTGTTCAATATTGTCGCCGATGAATCCGCCTTTGAAGGCTGCGATCGCGAGTCCCAGGAGGACGAACTTGACGAAGTTGTCGTTAAACGCGTTCTGCGCCTGCACGATTAACACCGCGATGAGCGAGATCCAGTTGCGAGGCGTTACACCGTCTCCGCTACTGTCGATGTCCATCGGGTCGACGGCGGCTTCGGGTGAGGGGAAGGTGGCTGATTGTGGCTCCATGGAATAACATGCGTTGTGACCCGGAAAAAAGGGTCATCGGATTTGAAGTTTTTTTTTGGCTTGGTGCAAAGCAGACTGCGGGGCCTTCAATCTATTCTTGCAAGGCTTGATAAAGCCAGGTCTTGGCCATGATCCAATGCCGTTGCACCGTCTTTTCGCTCACTTCCAGGAGGGCCGCGATTTCGTCCTGCTTCAGGCCGCCGAAGAACTTCAGCTTCACAATTTGGGCATCCATTTCGTGTTCCTTCTCGAGTTGATCAAGCACTTCGTGGACGGCGAGAAGCCGTTCGTCGGGCATCGCCGAGGGGATGGGCAGGGCTTCGTCGAGCGGCACCGCTCCCTCTCCCTCTCCGCGCTTGGCCGCCATGCGCCGGCGGGCCGCTTCCACCAGGATGCGCCGCATCGCCTCGGCCGCCGCCCCGAAGAAGTGCTTGCGATTTTGCCACTCCTCCGGTGCGGATTTCTCGAGCCGCAACCAAGCCTCATGGACCAGGCCGGTCGCATCAAGGGTTTGTTCCGGTCGCTCTCCCGCCATGCGGCCGCGCGCGATCTTGTGGAGCTCGGCATACAAACCGGCGAACATCTCCTCATCGCGGGAGGAGGTGGAGGCATTCAGCCAACGGGTCACATCAGCCATCGTTCGTTCATTTCACCACTGCAACGGGGGGCGGGTCAATCGGCAATGCGGGCCCTCTATTTGGGGGTCAGGCGGCCTCTTTGCCAGCTTCCTTCGCCATCAGCTTGCGCATCCGCCAGATCAAAGCTCCCGTCCCGAAAAACGCCAACCCTGCACAAATCAGGAAAACACGATTGGGTTCCATCCCGAGCACTTCGACTGCAAACAAATAAATCAAGAGCCCTATCGAACTCGCGACAAAGGACATTGCGTTTGCGGTTTTCAGAAACCGGCCCCGTTCATCATTGGGTGAGAGATGCTGGGCAGCGGGGGAACAAGGACTTCTTTCCCGCCGTCGAGAGATCGATGCGCACTTTCGCCAAACCCGTTCAGCTAAAATAGCCCACCTTGCTGTTTTGCGGAGATTTTCATCGCTGATCGTTTTGCCTTTCCAGCTTGGGCCGCTTCTTTATCGTTCCAGATCCAGTCCGGAGAATTCGATGCCTGAAATTTCCGCCATTTCTTTTTTCCAGGTGGCGAGGTCGTTCTTATTAAATTGGTTGAGGTGATTGTGGCCGCAGGCGCGGGCCATGACCTGCATCAGCTCGGTCGTGGCCTCGAGGTAGTTTTGAAGACGCTTGGCGGCGTGGTCCACTTTGAGACGTTTGCGGAGTTCCGGTTTCTGGGTCGCAATGCCGGCAGGACACAGGTTGGTGTTGCAGATGCGGGCTCCGACACAGCCGATGGCTTGCATCGCCGAGTTGGCAAGGGCAATGGCATCCGCACCAAGGGCGAGGGCTTTGACGAAGTCGTTGTGAGTGCGCAGTCCCCCTGTGATGATGAGGCTGACTCGTCCGCTGGCGCCCACCTTGTTGAGATGGTGCCGGGCGCGGGCGAGGGCGGGAATGGTGGGGACGGAAATATGATCACGGAATAAAAGGGGGGCGGCTCCGGTGCCACCGCCACGACCGTCGAGGATGATGTAGTCGGCTCCACCCGCGAGGGCGAAGTCGATGTCCTTTTCAACGTGCTGGGCGCTGAGCTTGTAGCCGATCGGGATGCCTCCGCTGATTTCGCGTACGCGGTCGCCGAAGTTTTTGAAGTCTTCTACCGTGTTGAGGTCAGAGAAGGTGGGTGGGGAGACCGCCGGTTGTCCTTCGGGGATCCCCCGTACTTCCGAGATGCGTCCGGTATTTTTGTTGCCGGGGAGGTGGCCGCCGGTGCCGGTTTTGGCACCCTGGCCGCATTTAAAATGGAAGGCCTGGACGCGCGCGAGAAGCTCTTCCCGGTAGCCGAATTTCGCGGAGGCGAGTTCGTAGAAGTAGCGGCTGTTGGCTTCTTGTTCGTCGGGGAGCATGCCGCCTTCGCCCGAGCAAATTCCGGTGCCGGCCAATTCGGCTCCTTTGGCCATCGCGGTTTTGGCTTCTTCGGAAAGTGCGCCGAAGGACATGTCGGAGACGAAGAGGGGGATTTCGAGTTCGAGGGGCTTTTTGGCTTCGGGTCCGATGATGACTTTGGTGCCCACCGCGACATCTTCGAAGAGGGGTTTGCGGTGGAGTTGCGCCACCATGATTTGGATGTCGTTCCAGTCGGGGAGATCTTTCCTTGGGACGCCCATGGCGCCCATCGGTCCGTGGTGGCCCAGTTTCGAGAGGCCGTCCCGGGCGAGTTGGTGGATGAAAGCGACGGTGGGCTCTTCCGGGGTCGAGGTGGCTTCGGGCATGGCGTCGGCGTCCCCCGACTTCTCGAGGGCGAATTCTTTTCCTCTTTGTTCGTCAGGGACTTGTTTGTGGCTGCCATCGCAGAAGGGGGAACCTCCCGTTTGTTTGCATCGGCAGAGGTAGGCGGTGCCGTCTTCTGTCGCCTGGAATGATTGGGGGACAAAATCGGTGCCCTTGTGCGAGCCGTCGCAGAAGGGTTGGTTGGCAGACTTTCCGCAGGTGCAATAGTAGTAAGTCTCATCTTTTTTGAGCTCTACCGGGATGGGTGACAGATCGGAGACGGTGGGTTTTTTCATAGCGGATGATCGAATGAGTTTTGAGAGGACGGCTTGCAGGATTTTGGAAAGAGTGCCTCTTTCTGGAGAGTTTGCAGAGGAGGAACTTGCAGGATGCCCGGCAGGGCGATCAAGGGATCGGGGCGGAGCGAAGGGCCCTACGCACCATGGCGATTCGCTTTTAGCGGTTGGCACTTAGCTTTCTCGCGGTGCGGTCGACCGGGCTAATCGCCAACAGCCGACGCCACAAACCTTGTCGTTCTCTTATTTCCCTTGATCGCCCTGGATGCCCAGCTTTACCCTTCCGGATATCATCGGGACGCCGGTTTCATTAGAATGGAACGAAAAAATAAATGATAAAAAATAGATAAATTAAGGTGGATAATTTCGTATAGGAAGAGATTAAAAATCTATGAGAATTAAATTACAACATTTTGCAGCCGGAGCAATTCTTGCTGTTTCCTCGGTGGGCCTGCCCCTCCAGGCTGCCGATGCCAAGCTCTCTGATTGGGAAATTGGCACCGTTCAAGTGGGCGAAGAGGTAACCATGAAAGACCTCAAGGGTCAGGTTGTGGTTTTCGAATACTGGGGAACCAAGTGAGGCCCCTGTATTGGCGCCATGCCCCATCTGGTCAAGATGGACAAAAAGTATAGCAAAAAGGGACTCCGCATTCTCGCTCCCGAGGTTCAGAGCAGTTCGGTGGAGGCGATTGAAAAGCTCGTGAAGGAGCACAAGATCAATTACCCCATCATGAAGGGCTCCACTCGTGCGCCCAATATGAAGGGCATTCCCCATTCCGTTGTGTTTGATGCGAGCGGTGAGCTCGTCTTTGAAGGGCATCCCATGAGTCCTGATTTTGACAAGGCGATCAAGAAGGCCCTCAAGGATGTCGAAGTTGTGGATGAGGATGATGACGGTGGTCTCTTTGCCAAGCCGCTCATCGCTCAGCGCACCTGGACCAACAGCGAGGGCAAGCCCCTGGTAGCGGCTGTGACCGCGATCGAGGGCGAGAACGTCATGTTCAAGCTCAAGAATGGGAAAAAGATTCCCTATCCCATCGCCAAGCTTTCCGAAGCGGATCAGAAGTTGATCAAGGAAGCATCCCCGGACTCTGATGAAGAGACTGAGGACGAATAGGGAATTAGGAATTCGTTATTGGCTAATTTCAAAGCGGTCGCTCTTCATTGAGCGCTCGCTTTTTTGTCTTTGTAGCGGAACGCCGGCGGGTTTCGAATCAGACCAAACCGGCAAGAGTATCCAACGGATCACATCAGCCATCGTTCGTTCATTCAGGGGTTCAGGCAGCCTCTTTATTCGCTTCCTTCGCCATCAGTTTACGCATCCGCCAGATCAAGGCACCCGTCCCGAAAAACGCCAACCCTGCACAAATTAAGAACACCCGATTGGGTTCCATCCCAAGCACCCGGACTGTAAATATATAAATCAAGAGCCCTATCGAACTCGCGACAAAGGACATCGCGTTTGCGGTTCCCAGAAACCGGCCCCGTTCGTCATCGGGTGAGAGATGCTGGAGAAGTGCCTGCAAGGGAACGATGTAGAAACCCGCAAACACGCCGACACCGGCAATGAAAGTTGCCACGATTCCGTAATTCATGGGAGCCAGTCCCAAGGCCGCGAAGAAGATCGTCATTCCAATCGCCCCGACCGGAATCAGTTTCGGTTTAATGGTGTGTCCGGAAATCAGCCCCGCCAGCACACTCCCCATGCCAATTGACACTCCCAGCACTCCGAGCAGCATAGCTCCTTCGCTGTCACTTAGCACGAACAGTTTCGGATACGCCAACAAGATCGTCAGTGCCAGCATCCCGATCATGTAGAAGGTCGACCACGCACAGGCCACGGTCAGCAAAGGACTACGGCTCATTTCTTTCAAGGCCGTCAGGTAAACCCCGAATGGATTCCAGTCGAACTTCAGATCAGGATCCATCGCCTCCATTCGAGGCATGAATGAAATCGCGACCCAACCCAGAATGGCGACACCTACCAATGCCACTCCCGGCAGCCAGGAAAGCGGCATATCCGTGTCGATCCCTTGATAGGCATCAGACACATGCCCCGCCAACACGGTTCCCGCGATCACGGCGATGTTCGTCGACATATTGATCACGCCATTGGCGCGGCTGAGATCTCCCTTGTCCACCAACTCGGGAATCATGCCATACTTGGCCGGTCCAAAAAAAGCACTTTGAATCGCCAGGAGAATCATCGCTCCCATGGTGATCCATAAATTACCCTGCCAGAATCCCAGCATCGCCACCAAAGTGATCCCGATCTCTGCGACTTTCACCCAGTAGGAGATCTTTTGTTTACTGATTCGATCCGCCAATTGTCCTGCGTAACCCGAAAGAAAAATGAACGGCATCGTAAAACAAAGCCCGATGTAAGCCACTCCTCCCTCTCCTAGCAAGGTATACCAGAGGCCTGTTCCCACGGCAAAACTGAGTACGACCTTCAGAAGGTTGTCGTTCGCCGCCCCAAAAAATTGTGCGACGGTCAGGGAGAGGAAGCCTCGCTTGGTTAAATTGCTGTTCATCACTATATTGTGTGGAGAGTAAGCGCCAGAGGGCTGGCGGTGTCACCGTCTACAGGGAGGAAGGCACCAAGACTGTCGTGGGCGGTGGTGGCCGTGAGGGAGATGGTGAGGAAGTGGGCGGGTTTGGTGAATGGATTCATGGTTTCTGTTTTGATTGACGACAGGACACTATGCCGGAGGGCATTGATCCTCATAATCGATCATGAAGTTCATAATATCTTCTCAGTCGATGTTTTGTGGGATTTCCCGACCTTGATGGAGAAGATGTCCCAAGCACGGGGCGCTTTCTTGGCTTCATCTTTCCGCCCAATATCGCCCCGGGTTTCGACGCGGTGTGCAGGCGTAATTTTTGTTTTGCGAAAATAATGAAACTTAACTGTCCGTTTTTTTAGCCGGAATACGCATGGGGGGATGACGGGCAAAAGCGCCCGGCAAAAGAAACCAAAACAACCCCCAATTCGTATCATGAAAAAAATCCTTAATCGCGAGTTCCTCGCTTGTTCCTCCCTCTCGCAACTGAGTTTGATTGGTGTCGTAGCCTGGTCGGGCTTCGCACATCCGTCCGATGCAAACGGAGCCAGCATCACTTTTCACACGGAGAACTTTTTTGATGGTGAGATTGAGGGGGAGTTTCCGACGACCGGTCCGCCCATGGTCGTTGGTGGTGGGAGGCATTCGGCCGTGAGAACGGACCAGCCCGACGGATCCACGTTTTTCTCGTTTACTTCCGAAACTGTTGTGGGGACGCCTCTTGTGCCTGACCCAATTCTACCAGGTTGCCTTCACCTTTTCGGAATTGAAGTCGTTGATTCCGGCGGGCAAGCGGTTCTGTCGGAGGTCTCAGGATTTGGATTTTTCTACGTCACAATAGACGGTGCTCCGCAGACCATGTCGGATCCTTTTGACTTGGGTCTCCCATTCGCACCCTATCCGACGGATCCAACGATTCAGGCCTTCGTATTTCCCACCACGAGTGGGGGGCCGTCATTAGACCATTCAATGCTCTTAGGAACTGAGTTAGTGGCCGGTATGGGCTTTCTCGGGTCAGCCCCGGAGTCGCCCGCAGCCGGCGCTTTTGGAACGAACATTGGATTCTTTGATTTGGTTGGATTATCGGCTGTCAAAAATGACATTGATGGGCTTACGGCCGGTCAGTCATTTACGCCGGTTCCCGAACCGTCATCGAGCGTCCTGCTGGTCTCCGCGTTTGGATGGCTCCTGGCACGGCGCCGGAGGTAGTCCTCCCGAGGATTTCCCAAGCCCCCTGACGGCACCTTGCCGGCAGGGGGCTTTTTCCTTTTCCCACCGGAGCAAATTCCTACGACTCGGTGCTGTCAGTTTCCCTCAGGGATGGGGTGGGACGAGGACGGAGTTCCCAGCCTTCCGCTCTGCAGAGGGCCTTTCTCTCTGTCTTTTGAGCGGAGCCTGTTTCGATTACTTACCGCTCGAGCCCCGTCCCCACTTTCAGCAGATCAAGATAGGCCGCATAGCCGAACGAGCGGTCGCGCTTCTTGCCGGAGGTCTCCGCCAGCACACCGGCATGGACCAAGGCCGTCACTGCCTTGGTGGCGGTCGGCCGGGTGGTCTCCAGCAGCGTCACCGCCGACCCGATCGTGATGACCGGATGCTGCGGCAGCATCTCGAACAAGCGGGCGGCGATCACGGTACTGCCGGGAGTGGTCAGGACGCGCGCCCGGTCGCGACTGACCAGGGCGAAGAGATCGCGGGCCGTCGAGACCGCCTCCCCGGCGATCGTCGCGACGGCTTCGAGGAAGAAGGACGTCCAGCCCTCCCAGTCGCCATCCGTCCTAACAGCGGCGAGCCGCCGGTAGTATTCGCCGCGGTGCCGCTTGAAGAACAGGCTCAGGTAGAGCAGCGGGGCCGCGAGAAGCCCCCAGTCCTCGAGTAAGAGCATGACCAGAAGCCGCCCGATCCGGCCGTTGCCATCGAGGTAGGGGTGGATGGTCTCGAACTGAACGTGCAGGAGCCCTGCCCTCACCAGCGGGGGGAGTTCGTCGTCGTCCGCATGCAGGTATTTTTCAAAATCCGACAAGAGGCCGTCGAGTCGGTGAGGCGGGGCCGGCACGAAGGTGGCATTGCCCGGGCGGGTGCCACCGATCCAGTTCTGGCTTCGACGGATCTCGCCGGGAAGTTTGTCGGCTCCTCTCGCTCCCTGCATCAGGCGGGCGTGAGCTTCGTTCAGGAGGCGCATCGAAAGGGGCAACCCGTCCGGGCGGCGGAGCTGGTCGCGGGCATGGTCGAGTGCTTCCAGGGAGTTGCAGACTTCCCGGATGTCGGCGTTCTCCGGCGCTTCGTGGCTCCCCCTGGCCTCGAAGTTCAGGAGATCCACCAGAGTCGCCTGCGTGCCCTCGATCTGGGAGGAGAGGACGGCCTCCTTGCGCACGAAGCCGTAGATGAACCAGTCAAGCGAAGGCACCATCTCCCCAGCCAGTTCCAATCGACGGAGGCCTTCCTCGGCGGCGCGGATCTGTTCCCGCATCGCTTCGTTGAGCTCCAGCGAGGGAGCCACCGGCGGCAAGGGAAGCGGCACGAATGCAGCCACTCCTTCTCCTGCCACAGTCGTGGTTTCGGCGCTGCCTGTGACACGGAGCTGATTCATTAAGAAAGAATTCTTTCTCTAGAGGGGGATGAAGTAAAGATTTCTTTTTTAGGGGAGACTGTTGCGAAAGAAGTTCTTCTTTAAGGAGAGAGGTCAGAAAGAGGTCTTCAACTTGTCACTCGTCCGATCATCCCATTCGATCATCACGGTGGGATGGGTGTCAATGGGCAAAGCCGGCTACAGTCGTGGCCTGGTCCTGAGCCCGGGCAAAGATGCTCAGGGCAAGGGTGATCATTCTGTGGGCGGGGGTGTTGCTTTGGCGGCGTCCGCTTTGAGCTTGGCGATCTCGTCGCGGAGGGGCTTTGCTTCCTCCTTGCGGTCCGCCTTCTCGTAGTAGGTGGCGAGGTTGTCCATCGATTCGATCGTTTTCCGATGCCCGGACCGAAGGATCCGACGTTTCAGCCCGAGCGCCTTTTCCTCCAGGGCAATGGCCTCCTTGAGGCGGTCGGCCACTTGATAACAGATGGCGAGGTTGGTCATGGCATTGAGGGTGTCGGGGTGCTTCTCCCCAATGACTTTCAAATGCAAATCGAGACCCGATTTTCCGAGCTTGATCGCGTCTGCGCTTCGCCCGGCATCGTTGTAAATGATTGAGAGAGTGCTCATCATCGAGAGCGTGTTGTGGTGCTTGGGGCCATTCACCTCGCGGGAAAGCGCCAGCACTTCCTCGCCCAGCTTAATCGCCTCGTCACGGCGACCATCATCGGAGTAGAAATCCGCCAGGGAGCCCATTACCTGGAGCGTGATGAAATGCTTCGGGCCAACCGCCTTGAGGGAAAGTGCCAGCACCTCCTCGCCCAGCTTGATCGCCTCGTCCAGTCGGCCGGCATCGGAGTGTAAAATCGCCAGGCCGCGCTTCGCCTGGAGCGTGAAGGGGTGCTCCGGTTTGAACACCTCGTTGGATAACGGCAGCAGCTCCTCGAGCACTTTGCGCATCTTGTCCCGGCGGTCTACATAGTAGTAGGATTCCACCAGGGAGGCCATTGCTACGAGCGTGTCGGGGTGCTTCGGGCCGCTCACCTGCAGGCACAGCGGCAGCAACTCTTCTTGCATCTTGAGCGCCTCGTCCCAGCGGCCGGCGGCGTGGTAGCAATGCGCCAGACTGTTCATCGATCTGAGCGTGTCGGGGTGCTCCGGGTCGAGCACTTTGCGCTGGAGCAGCAACACCTTCTCTAAAATTTTGATCGACTCGACCCGGTGGCCGGCACGCTGGTAGGAAATCGCCAGGTTGCCCATCGCCTCGAGCGTGTCGGGGTGCTCCGGGCTGAGGGCTGCGAGGGAGTACTTCCATACCTGTTCCAGCAGCGGGATGGCCTGTGGATAGAGCCCGAGGGCATTGTAGGTTTTTCCAAGTGCCCCCTGCAGCACTGCGCGCGTTCTCGGGAGCATTTGGGTGTCGTCATCCAGTTGCTTCGCGGCCCGATCGAGGACTTCTGCGACCTTGACCTTGCGCCCGCCCTTCTCCTCGCCGGGCCGGGAGCTCTTGAACATGTCGGTCAGGAACTTCGAGGTCGCTTTGGCGTCCTCGAGCGCTGCGGTCTTGGCCTCGCTCTCTTCGGTGGCTTTTTTCTCGGCCTGGGTCGCCCGTTCGGCCTCTTGCGTGGCCCGCACCGCCTGCCAGCTGGTGGTGGCGATGCCTGCGAGGAGCAAGACGAGCATCGCGGCGGCCACCGAAAAGGCGGCCTTGTTGCGCCGGGCGAATTTCTTGAACTTGTAGGTGGAACTTGGCGCGGCGGCTTGCACCGGTTCGTCGGAAAGGTAGCGCCCGATGTCGGAGGCGAAGGCGTTGGCGGTCTCGTAGCGACGGGTGCGGTCCTTCTCGATGGCCTTCATCACGATCCAGTCCAGTTCGCCCTTCAGGGCGCTGGGGCTGAGATGAGATTTCCTGGGCTTTGATCCGGTTCCGGTCGTGGTATTGGCTTGGGTCTCGGTGCAGCGGGTACTGGGCTTGGGCGGTTCGTCTTCCACGATGATGCGGCGCATTTCGTCGTAACCGGCGGAGAGGAGCGACTTTTGATCGAAGGGCGGGGCACCGGCGAGGAGTTCGTAAAGAAGGACGCCGAGGCTGTAGATGTCCGAGCGGGTGTCGATGTCGATCGCACTCATCGCGGCCTGCTCGGGGCTCATGTAGACCGGGGTGCCGAGGAACTGCTCGAAGCGGGTGAAGAGGGTCTTTTCGGTGAGCTTGTTTTGGGTGGCCTTGGCGATGCCGAAGTCGATGACCTTCACCACCGGGACATCGGCGGCGAGGGTGACCATGATGTTGGAGGGCTTGAGGTCGCGGTGGATGATGCCCTTCTGGTGGGCGTGTTGGACGGCGGCGCAGACGTCGCGGAAGAGCTCGAGGCGGCGTTTGGGGCCAAACTTCTGCTGATCGCAGAACTGGGTGATGGGGATGCCCTTGACGAGCTCCATCGCGAAGTAGGGTCGGCCGGTGGAAGTGGCACCGGCGTCGAGGACTTTGGCGATATTGGGGTGATCCATCATCGCGACGGCCTGGCGCTCGGCCTCGAAGCGGGCGAGGACCTGCTTGGTGTCCATCCCGGCCTTGATGACCTTGAGGGCGACCATGCGCGAGATGGGTTCGCTTTGCTCGGCCATCCAGACGGTGCCGAAGCCGCCCTCGCCAATTTGTTGGCGCAGGGTGTAGGGGCCGACGACGTCGCCCTCGGCCTCGGTGTAGGTCTCGTCGAATTCCTCGGCGCCGATGGTGGCACCTTCGGTGTCCGCAAAGAAGGATTGGGCCTTCTCGGCATCGACGAGGAGGCGCTGGACCTCGAGGTGGAGTTCGGCGTCGTCGCCACAGGCTTTGGCAAGGAAGGCCTCACGAGCGTCGGGATCCAGGTCGTGGGCCTGGGCGAAGAGGTCTTGGGCGGGAGTGGTCATAACAAGGGGGCACGCGTGAAAGGGTGGGAAAAACGGACAGGAAATCTCAGTCTTCTTTTTTCATGGCCCGGTAGAGCCAGATTTTGGCGAGGGACCAGTGGCGGCGGACGGTTTTTTCGCTGATTTCGAGAAGGGCGGCAATCTCGTCGTGATTCATGCCGCCGAAGAAGCGGAGTTTGACGATGTGGGCCTTGAGTTCGTCCTCGAGGGCGAGTTGGTCGAGGACTTCGTGGATGCCGAGGAGGCGTTCATCGGCGACGGGCGACGGGAGATCGAGGCCATCGAGCGGGACGGCGTCCTCCCCGGCACCGCGTTTCGCGGCGAGGCGACGGCGGGCGGATTCGACAAGAATGCGGCGCATGGCCTCGGCAGCGGCGGCGAAGAATTGCTTGCGGTCGCGCCATTTCTCCGGGGCGGACTTCTGGAGGCGGAGCCAGGCTTCGTGGACGAGGGCGGTGGCATCGAGAGTGCCGCCCTGCCGTTCCAGAGCCATGCGGCCGCCTGCGATTTTCTTCAGTTCGGTGTAAAGGCCGGCAAAGAGGTCGTCTTCACCCGAGTTGGTGGAGGCGTTGAGCCATCGGGTGTAGTCGGGCATGTCGGGGAAAGGGAGAGGTTCACTCGGGTGCGCGTTCGAGAGAGAAGACCTCGACGGGTTCGGCACGGCCTTTGACCTGATGCGAGCCACAGGAGTCGCAGAGAGCCTGGCCGCTGTCCCATCCCGTTAGGAATTCGCCGCTGACGAGGACGGGCTTGTTGATATTGCGGGTGAGGGATTCCAGGCGGAAGGTGATATTGACGGCGTCTCCCAAGAGGGTGAATTCACCTGCACTGATGGCGCCATAGGCGACCGATCCAAGGTGGATGGCGGCCCCGGTTTTAAAACTCAGGTCAACCCGGGCGAGGGATTCACGGTGATCTCGCTGAACTTCGTCGGCGACCCTTTGCATGGCGCGGGCGGCATGCATGGCGGCGAGGCGGGTCGGTGTGGCGGTGTTCAGCCAATAGGCGAGGACGCAGTCGCCGATGAACTTGTCGAGAGTCGCACCGTGCTCCTCGAGGACCAGGCCGATGGCGGCATACCACGAGCCCATGATGGGGGCGAGTTCGTCGGGGGAGAGTTGCTCCGAGAGCGCGGTGAAGCCCTGAATGTCGCTCACCAGGATGAGGGCGTCCTTTGACTGCACCCCGATCATGGTCTGTTGCGAGTGGGTTGCGCTCGATTGGGTTGCGGGTAGAGAAGTCCCTTCGAAGCGGAGTTGATGGTTGCCGATCATGACCATATCGCCGTTTTTCAAGAGCTGTGCGGTGGTGACCCGCCTGCCATTGAGGTAGCTGCCATTGCTACTTCCCAGGTCGAAGAACCAGAAGCCATCATCCTGACGCCGGATGACGGCATGACGTCGGGATGCCCGTGGATCGGCAACCGGGACCACGGAATCCGGACTGCGGCCGATGGCACTATGTTCTTCAAGCTCGAAGGATTCGCCTCCGGCGTCGTGGATAAAGCGTCCTTTCATGACTGAAGGAATAGCGAATTTGAGGTAGGGAGAGCAATCATCAAACGATTCTTATAACAGTTCCCAAGATGAAGGATTGGGACGCCCGGCAGTGCGATCAGCTGGGGATCGGTTCGGAGCCAAAGGCCCTAAGCACCATGGCGATTGGCTTTCAGCGGTTGGCTCTTAGCTTTCTCGGTGGATTATGTTAATTACCATCTATCATGAACAGGAGATTTTGGAAACGAGGGGGCGGCTGGGTCATGGTCCAGGCGGCGCTGATGCTTGCTGGAATGGCGGTGGCCCCTGTTTGGGCGGACGCCTGGGATGGATTTGGGAGCAAGATCGCAGCGGTGGTGCTGGGTGTGCCCGGTGCCATCTTCGGCATCGCCGGAGCGCTCTCCCTCGGCCGCAGCCGGACGGTTTTTCCCGAGCCCTTACCGGAAGCCCGGTTGGTCCAAAGTGGCATCTATGGCATTGTCCGGCACCCGATCTACACCAGCGTGATCCTGCTGTTTTTTGCGTGGGCCCTGTGGTGGCGAAGCCTTCCCGGGCTAACCCTTGCCTTCGTGACCCTGGGTTTTCTTGATGCCAAGGCCCGCCACGAAGAGCGCCGCCTGCTTCTCAAGTTTTCCGACTACGAGAGCTATGCCCGGCGGGTAAAGCGCCTGTTGCCGTGGATTTACTGAGAGGGGAGACCCGCTTGAGAGCGGCCGGCGTCTTAGCCCAGGAGACTGGCAACGAAGCCGATCAAGCCTCCGCAAACCCCTCCCCAGACCACCAACCATCCCAAGTGCGCGCGGATCATTTGCTGGATAATTTCTTTCACCATCCGGGGCGTCAATTCCTCGAGGCGTTTCTCAACGATCACGTTCACCCGGTCCAGAAGTTCCGAATGATCTCCATCGTCGCCACCTCCCGTCACCAGAGCCTGGAGTTTCTCCTGAAAATCCTCGGACGACACGATCTCTTTCATCGCGGTTCTCATCTTTTCAACAAAGTCCGGTTTGATGGGATCGAGTGCCGCCGCTCCTCCAAACATGGCGAGAGTGCCCCCGAATTTTGATTCCATCACCGCCGCCTTCAAGGCCTCGAAGGAGGGATCGAGGTCGACTGAATCAAGCAAGGGCACCAGATCCACTCCCGGGTTTTCGGTCCCATCATTCCCCGTAAAAAAGCGTGCCAGGTTCTCCCGGGTGAAAAACTGCCGCATGATGAGTTGATGAATCCCTTCCTTAAAATCTTCAAAACGCGCGGGGATCACTCCCGATCCGTAGAAGCCCGGAACTTTTTCAAAGAGCATGTGAATCGCGAGCCAATTTGTGAGAGCTCCGGAGAATGCAAAAAGCCCGATGTTTAAAATCGGTTCACGTAAGGGCTCATCCAAAAAATAGCCGACGACTGCCAGGAGAATTGCGATCAGATTGGTGATGAGGCTCTTATTGAAGAATTGTCCTTGTTTTGCCGGAGTTTGGGGAAGCCCATCATTGCTCGAAGATTCACGCACGTCCTTCCTACGGAGCTGCTGTGAAGTTCCTTTTACTCCTTTGAATTTATATGCCCTGCTTTGGGATACAAGATGTGGATGGTCTGGCGGGAGGGAGAATTGGGGAGGGTCATGATATTGAGGGAAGGAGGAGGGGCTCTTTTGTAGATTTCTTGTCTTCGTTCATCTTCTGTTCAGGATGCCGGGAATAGCTTGAGATTACTATGAGAGTGCTTGTTGTGGAGGATCAGGATGATTTGCGGGAAGTTGTGGCGGAGACCTTGCGGGAGGAATCCTTTGCGGTCGATGAATCGGCGGATGGGGAGGAGGGGCTCTATAAGGCGCTGAACTGGGATTATGATCTCGTGGTGCTGGATGTCATGATGCCGGTGATGGATGGTTGGGAGGTTTTGGAAAAATTGCGGAAGGAGCGCCAGACGCCGGTGCTCATGTTGACGGCGCTGGATCAGGTGCAGGATAAGGTGAAGGGGTTGAACCACGGGGCCGATGATTATTTGGCAAAGCCCTTTGATCTGGCGGAGTTGGTGGCGCGGGTGCGGGCGGTAATCCGACGCAATGGCGGCGAGCACCGACCGGAGGTGACGGTGGGAAAGGTGACCATTAACACGACGGCGAAGACCCTGAAGGTGAATGACAAGGAAGTGGAAGTGACCGCGCGGGAGTTTGCGATGGCGGAGTTGATGATCCAGCATCGCGATGAAGTGGTGACGCGGGATTTTTTATATGATCATCTTTTCGATGAGAACGATGAGTCGATGTCGAACATGCTCGATGTTTACGTATACAAACTGCGGCAGAAGTTCGGGAAGGACTTCATCAAGACGCGGCGTGGGCAGGGGTATATTGTGGAGTCAATTTAGATGAAGTTCTTCCCGCAATCGATTCGCTGGCGGATTCAGCTTTGGTACGCGCTCCTGCTCGCGGGGATCATCGCGGCCTTGTTGGGGGCCTTTTACCAGAATCAGCGGGAGATTTTGTACCAGGCGCTCGACCGTGAGTTAAACAGCCCCATCACGCGCTTGTTGCCACGGATGGGACGGCGGGAGCCTCCTCCAAGAAATCGCAGGATTCCGAGGCCGGATCCGCTTGATGAGTTTGGGGGTGAGTTCGGACCGGGCCCCGGGAGAAGACCGGGACCTAATAATGGGCCGCCGGAAGGTCGTGGGGAGGGGCGTCGGGACGACCCGGGAGAGGAAAGGGGGCCAACCCTGGATGAGGTTGTGGAGGAACTGGCGGAGGATGATATTTTTGTGATCCAGTGGGATCGGGATGGGGAGTTGCGTTTTGCTTCCGGGAATGCGCCGGAGGATCAAAGGCCGATTCCCGAAGAGGTACCGCGGGGAGGAGAGAGTCATTCGAAGCGGACGGTGGACGGGTATCGGGAAGTGATTCATGCGAGTCCCGGGGGTGGTTTTTTGTTGGTCGGTGCTGCGATCAAGCCGATCGAAGACACGCTTGCGACACTCGCACTGCGTTTGGTGGTGACCGGGGTGCTCATTGTTGGGGGAGGGTTTTTGGTCGGGTGGCTTTTGATTGGCCGCTCGTTGAAGCCGATTGGGGTGATTAGCGATACGGCACACCGGATTGCCGGGGGAGATTTGTCGGGAAGGATCGAGGTGAAGGGGAGTGGGAGTGAGTTGGGAAAGTTGTCCGGAATTTTGAATGAGACCTTTGAGAAGTTGGAGAGTTCGTTCGAGCATCAGGTGCGATTTACGGCCGATGCTTCCCATGAAATGCGGACGCCCATTTCGGTGATTTTGGCGAAGAGTCAATTTGCCTTGAGTCGCGACAGGTCGCCGGAGAAGTATCAGGAGGCTTTGCAAACGTGCATGGATTCGGCGCAGCATATGCGGGCTTTGACCGATGCCTTGCTGGCCTTGTCGAAAGTCGATTCGGGAGAGTTTTTCCTGTTGCGGGAGGAGGGGAATTTGGAGGACCTGACGAGAGAAGTGGTGCGAATGATCGAGCCTTTGGCGGATGAACGGAAGATCGTGATACGTTGTGAGTTGGAGTCGGTGAAGATGGAGTTTGATCGGCAACGGATGAGGCAGGCTTTGCTAAATTTATTGAGCAATGCAGTGAAGTATAATCACGACGAGGGCGGGATTGAGGTCGTCTTGGGCGAGCAAAATGGCGAGGTGTCGTTGGCGGTGCGGGATACCGGACCGGGAATGAGCGCGGAGGCGCTGGAGCATGTCTTTGAGAGGTTTTATCGCGCGGACAAGGCGCGGACCCGGGATGGTAAGAACGGAACAGGCCTGGGCCTTGCGATCACCAAGGCAATCATCGAGGCGCATGGTGGACGGGTTGAGGTCGAAAGCGTCGTGGGGGAAGGCTCGGTCTTTCGGGTGGTGTTGCCGGGGTAGCTGAGATCGGCGTGGTGAAGCCGGCCTGAAGGAAGAAAAGAGGAATCAGGGAATGTATTTTTCTTGAAACGGTGGTGGATTCAACATGAAAGCCAACCATTCGGTTTAGCGAAAAGATGGTCCCGTTTTATCTTTCAGGGAGTTCCGTGTTCGGAGCCGATCTCCTCGCTTGGGTCGGAAACTGAAAAAACGTCCTCCCCGGCATGCCGGGAAGGACGAATCAGCAGGCTACAAAGCATCTGCGGGGGGTAACCTATGCTTTGACGGCTTGAAGTTTAACGGCGTGTTCTCCGGGTGCAGGCGATCCCAAAGGCGAAGATGGCGAGAACGCCGGTGCTTGGTTCCGGGATGCTGTTGAAAGCTTCCTGGGCAAAGATCGCGTGCGTTGCGGTTGTGGGATGGACACCGTCCCAGTAGGCCGTGAGGGTGGGATCAAGAGTGAAGTCCGGGACGACGGCATCAGTTCCGTTCGTGAACCCGTATTTGCCAGGATTTGCACCAATGTCTGCACCGAGTGTGTAGAGATCGACTTCGTAAATTGAGATACCGAGAGCGGTCCGTTGTGCGTCCAGCTCGCTGGAAAGGAGGGAATTGTATCCCTGAACCCACGCGCTTGCGCCCGCTGATCCGGGGCCACCTGCCAATCCGGGAGCGGCCCCGAAGTCGGGGAAGTTGGGGATGATGATATATCGAACTCCGGCTCCTGCGAGAAGATCAATGGCCGCGCTGATGTTACCGACCGAAACGCTTGGACTCACCGGACCGCCGGGATCGGTGGCAGTATCAAAGAAATCGTTCGCTCCCGCCCAGACGCTCACAAGAGAGGTCGATTGGAAGGTGCCTTCACTGGCGAGATAACCACCGACCTGCTGAAGAACGGTAGGAGTCAGTCCACCACCGCCGGTCCGTGCGCCACCCCAGGCATGATTGTTTCCACCCGCCACTGAAGGTTCATGTGGGCCGAGGCCGAGGTGGTCGTTTGAGAGATACTCAGCCCAGGTCGGGCCGTCCGAGTAGCGGCCCGAAGGATAGGGGGGGCCAACTGCAAGGGCAACGTTCCCCGAATCGGTGAGGCTGTCACCAAAGGAGAAGAACTCTGTAAACATGGTGGCAGCGCCGGCCGGAAGGGTGGCGAAGCCGAGGCTGGCAACCAGAAGGGACGCCCGGAACTTGGGGATGATTCCTCCGGAGTGGATCGGATCTGTCTTTTCCTGAGGGCGGTGGTTTGGTTGAAGCGAATGAATTTCCATCGTTAATTTTTTGTTTTGGAGACCTCTTGAGTGGGGCTCGTTAGGTGATGCGTTCTTTCGCAACAAAAAGGATCACTGGATTGTGATTTATTTTTAAGACCCTGCTTTTACTGCGGGGGTTGGGAGAAAAATTAGCTGATTGTCCACAGATGGGATGATTCAAAGACCAGACCTGAGTCCTTCGGTGAGGAATCACTTTCGCAAAGACCCGGTTTTCTGGCGTTTGATTTCCCGCTCCCGTTAAAAACACGGGCTTGCCCCTGGTGTTTCCATTTTTGTGGGGCAAGCGCTGGAAGGTGCTGTTGTGATTGGAGCGCTCTCTGGAATTCTCATCCTGCTCATTCACCTTTTACCGTAGATCCCTCAGTAGGTTGACGAACTCCGGATCCAGATCCAAATGCTCTTGCAGTGCCGGGATACGAGGCCGGACAATCTCGGCCGCGGTGGAAACGTTTGCGATGAGATCGAGATCATCAGGATTTTCCGTATCAAATGCCCGGACTCAGTAGAGACCAGTGTCAGATGGCGGATTAGTATCGACTTGGGTCGGGATCCACCTCCAGGTGACCGTAGAATCGCCGACGTCTATGTTTTCGATGTCAAGTGACTCAGCCTGTAAACAGGTGCTGGCCAGAGCCAAGAGCCCGGCGATGGTCATGATGCGGGCTAACATTTTGACATTAACGGTGAGTATGAGAAACGGCTATTCATCGGCAGGCTTCCCGTTCAATTCTTTGAGCTCACTCCGCAGCTCCTGAGCAGCCTTATCGTTCCCGGTCTTTTCATAACCATCGGCTAAATCCTCGATGAGGACCGGCAGCAGAGGATGGGAGGGCTCGAGTAGGCGGCGCGCTACCGGCAGGAGTTCTATCAGAATCGACACAGCCTCCTCTTGGAGCCCTGAGCTCTGAGTCATCGCCGCCAGATTTTCCATCGCCACCAGGGTATCTGGATGTTCCTCCCCAAGGACCTTACCAAACAATTCCAAGACCTCACTCCCAAGCTCAAGAGCCTCTTCATGGAGCTCCTCCGCGCTGTAGGAAAGGGCCAGGTTGCGCATCACCTCGAGGGTGCGGGGGGCCTCCGCGCCAAGCATCGAATGGCACCGAGCCAAGACCTCCACTCCTTCCTCGATCGCGGCGGGGATCTGACCGGCATTGCGACGGATCGTCGCCAGCCTTGCCCTACCCTCCAGCGTGGCGGGCCGTGCATCGCCCAGACTCCGACGGAGGCCTTTCACAACTGCTTCTCCCTTTTCAAGTGCATCCCCATGGCGACCGGCTTCGCTGTAGAGCAGCGCCAATTGGCCGATTGCCCGGAGAGTGACCGGATGTTCTCCTTCATACTTCCGTCGGTGCAACTCGATGCCTTGCTCGCTGAGCTCAATCGCCTTGTCCAGCTGCCCGGAGTCTCGGAGGATTTCCACCAGGTTCCTTGTCGCGAAAAGGGTGTCCTTCTCGGACTCACCGAGGGCTACGCGAAACTTGTCCAGAGTCTCGTGAGCCAGTTTGAGCGCCTCCTTCTGGCGGCCCATGTCGTTGTAGCTTTGGGACAAGTTGCGCATCGCCCGCAGGGTTCGAACGTGCACGGGACCAAGCTTCTCCCGACGTAGTCGGAGCACCTCTTCCCGCAGGTCCAGGGCCTCCTTCCGGCGACCGACGCCATAGTAGGAATAACCCAGGCTATGCATCGCAAAGAGGGTACTGGGATGCTCCTCTCCGAACTTTTCCCGATGATGCGCCAGCACCTTCTCGCGGAACTCCAGTGCTTCTGCGCTCCGGCCCGCAGCGTGATAGGAATAAGCCAGATTGCCCATCGCCGACATGGTCCTTGCATGCTCGGCCCCAAACGTCTTCTTAGACAGTTCGAAGACCTTCGAATGCAACTCGAGCGAATCCGCCTTTCGACCCAAGGAAGAGTAGGAGAATGCGAGTTGGCTCATGACCCCAAGGGTGTGGGGGTCCTCTTCACCCAGTGTTTGCCGACTCAGGAGCAGTTCTTTCTCACGCATCCTGAGAGCTTCCGGTTCTCGTCCAATGTCGGCATAAGAATCGGCCAGCTCGGACATGCTCTTCAGCGTGTCGGGATGGGCTTCCCCAAGGACCTTGCCACGGAAGGCGAAGACCTTCTCCCGCAGCTTCAAGGATTCACTCCAACGACCAACCGCATAATAGGAGTCGGCCAGCTCGTGCATCACATCGAACGTTTCAACCCGGTCCGAATCAGGCGATTCCAGAAAATGTTTCAAAGCAGCGTCTTGAAGCTCGATGGCCTCGGGGTAAAGCCCCAGGGAATAGTAGGTCGACCCGACCACGGACCGCAGTAACGCCTGGCGCTCCGGCTGATCCGGGAAGCGGATCTCCAACTCATCGGCAGCAGCAGCAAGGCACGCGGCCACCGTCACTTTTCGTCCATCAAAATCCGGATCAGGACTCTTGAGCACCGCAGTCAGATAGGTCAACACATCCTCGGTCCTTTCGCGCGCCCTCTCGGCCTCTCGCCGAGCTTTCTCCGACTCCTTTCCCGCGTGAATGGCCCGGACCGCCTGCCAACTGCTAACGCCAACTGCAATCACCAACATAAGAACGAATCCTGCCACCACCCCGATGGCGGTCTTGTTGCGCAGCGCGAACTTCCTGAACTTGTAGGCGGAACTCGGTGCGGCGGCCTGGACCGGTTCGTCCTTTAGGTAGCGCTCGACATCCGCCGCAAAGGCATTCGGGGTTTCATAGCGCCGGGTGCGGTCTTTCTCGATGGCCTTCATCACAACCCAGTCCAGCTCACCCTTCAGGGAGGAGGGGTTGAGGTGGAATTTCATCGGCTTCGATCCGGTCGCGGTTTTTGACTGGATCCGGGTCTCGGTGCAGCGGGTGCTCGGCTTGGGCGGTTCATCCTCCGCGATGATGCGCCGCATCTCATTGTAGCCGGCGGAGAGGAGCGACTTGTGATCGAAGGGCGGTGCGCCCGCCAGCAGTTCATAGAGCAGGACCCCGAGACTGTAGATGTCGCTGCGGGTGTCGATGTCGAAGCCGGTCATCGAAGCCTGTTCCGGACTCATGTAGGTGGGTGTGCCAACGAAGTTTCCGTGCTGCGTGAAGAGGGTCTTCTCGGTCAGATCCTGGTGGGTGGCTTTGGCGATTCCAAAGTCGATCACTTTTGGCAAGGGCCGGTCTTCCATCATCGTGACGAGGACGTTGCCCGGCTTAAGGTCGCGGTGGATGATGCCTTTTTGATGGGCATGCTGCACCGCCGCGCAGACTTGCAGGAAGAGCTCGAGGCGCTCCCTGGTGCCGAGCTTGTGTTCGTCACAGAAGGTCGTAATGGGGACCCCGCGCACCAGTTCCATCACGAAGTAGGGCCGTCCGCCCTCGGTCGCTCCCGCATCAAGGATGCTCGCGATATTGGGATGTTCCATCATGGCGAGGGCCTGTCGTTCGGCCTCGAAGCGTGCCACGACCTGGCGGGTGTCCATCCCGAGCTTGATGACCTTCAAGGCCACCCGGCGCTTCACCGGTTGGGTCTGATCCGCCATGTAGACCACGCCGCCGCCGCCTTCGCCGATTTTCTGCAGGAGCTTGTAGCGCCCGATAGTATCGCCGGGTTTCTCGTTGAAGTCCACTCCGGGCAGGTCCGTGGCCGCCTGATCCTGATCATCGCCAAGGGTGTCGGCCTCCGGATTGGCCACTTCAGTGCGGAGTTCGTGCCCAATCTCAGCGACCACTTCACCGAGGCGATCTTCATCGGGCTTCAGGAAGTCCATTCCTGCGGTGGCTTCGGCAGCCAAAAGCCCTTCCAAACGCTGGTAGAGACCCTCGTCCCCGCCACAAGCTTCCTTCAGCCAGATGGCTCGCTTGGCAGGGTCTTCGATTTCCAGGGCCAAGAAGAAGAGCTCCTTTTCGTTCAGGCCATCAGCTCCCGGGTCATTGTTTTGGTCGGGGTCGTTTTTAAACATCGTCGCAGAAAGTGGGATTGAGAAACTTGCTTCAGATAGAAGTCAAAGTCAGTGTTATAGATCCTCCGCCAACTTCTTATACTTTGCTGCGTCTTCCTTGTTTTCCAGTCCGGTGGCGATCTTGCTTAGCGCAATGGAGAGAAGGGGAGGCGACGGGGGAATGGTTTGGCATTTTCAACAATGGTAGGGTCTGTTGAAGTAATGCGTCGTTTCCAATGAAAGAGGGTCATTTTTTTAGGAAGAATCGGATTCCTGTAATTCCTTCTTGAGCCAAGCCCGGGCATAAACCCAGTGGCGCTTGACGGTCCGGAGAGAGACTCCGGTGGTCTCCGCAATTTCCTGCAGGGTGAGCCCCACAAAGAAGCGGAGTTTGACCAACTCGGCACCCTCGGGATCAATCTTGGAAAATCGCTCCAAAGCCTCGTCGATGGCCAGCAATTCCCCATCGCCAGCCGGAGCTTCGATTTGGGATGGATCGTAAAAAGTCCGTTTCAGTTCTCCGCCATTCTTTATTCGGTTTCGCTTGCGAGCCCGGTCAATGAGAATTCTCCGCATGGCCTCAGCGGCCGCACTGAAGAAGTGGGCCTTGTTTTGCCAACGTGGATCTTCACCGGTATGAGTCAGCCGGAGATAGGCTTCGTGGACCAAGGCCGTCGCCTGCAAAGTCTGATTCGGGGCTTCTTGAGCCATTCGATAAGAGGCAAGTCGTTTCAGCTCCTCATAGACCAGGGGGAGCAACTCTGCTGCTGCAGCCGGGTCTAAATCTCCGCTCATATATAAAAATTATCAGAAAGATTATTAACGTCAATCTCAAGCCTGGTACCCTTCTAAAATCACAAAGGAGTTCATTGGAAAACCAAGTTTTCCAGATGAGATTTCATAGTCCAAAAAGACCATTTCCAGATATTTTTCCGAATTCATCAGGGAACACCCACGGATCATGCCTCTGCTTGCAAATATTTTTTAAGGACCACCAAAGAATAGTGCCAAGACCTCCCCGGTTGCCATCAACACGAAAAATGGTGCCCGAACAACGTTCACAAAATGCGCGTAGGTATGGTGTCCTCTTCCTGCCGAATTTGGGTTGTAATTGGAATTTGAATCGGGCGGCGAAGACTTGAGCTCGACTCTTACGTCCGGCTCATACATCTCCAAGGTCTGGCATGAGACCAAATTTCCGCCCAAAAATCCGATCAAAAGCGCGGCAAAGAAGCTCCGTATCCAGGGCCTTAAGATTTGACCTATTGAAAGGTTTGCCTTGATCGATCCACAGCGCTGGTTGGCTATGATCGTGGGAGTTTCAGACAGGGTGGTGGAATTGTGATGCATCTCGAATTGTAATTGGGGTTCATGAAATCATGCGTCGTTACCTCGCAAAAAGGATCATGGAACTTCAAAAAATCTCCGAGCGACTCATTCATTTCGATAAACCAACCCGACAAGGGCAGCTGGGGAGGCAGAACCACGGATCGGCACGAATTCTCACGAATCTCAAGAACCGGGATTTCGAAACCAATCAATAGTCAGGCACCTCAACCATGATTCGTGAAGATCCGTGGTTCAAAAGGAGCCTTCGATTTGGGATCTCCCGGAGGGGGAAGCCCCGGGGCCCGCATTTCAAAAAAATTCCCCGTTCCGGGCACTCCACTCAGAGCGACTAGAACGGGGAATAGGCTTAAGCAAGAAGGCACGCGCAACGTACTCGACTCGTTATCTTTAGAAACGGGCTCTTTCGAAAGATGTGACAAAGAAAAGTGTGATGTTCGTTACAAAACTAGTCAGTGGGCCTTTTGGTGACCCGGACCCGGAAGAAGCGGGAGGCATTGGCAGAGTTGAAGAGGCCGGTCTGAGTGGGGATCCAGGTCACCAGGTCGGCGCTGGATTCAAGATGAACCTCGCGATCACCGCTCCCATCATCCGGAATGACGACGACCCCGGAAGGTCGGGTTTCCGGGTCACTGGCCCGCTTGATGGAGAAAGTGGCAAGGGAGGCGTTGGTGGAGTTGAAGTTGGCGATGCGAATCATGGCGGGGCCGGCGATGACAGGCAGAGTGATCTGGGTGGTGCTGTTGGCATCAAGACGAATCACGGTGCCACCGACGGTGATGTCTATGAAGGCGTTGTTGCTGACGTAGAGGGCGGTGGCGATGTCCTCGGCCTCCAGCGTGATGGATTTTGAAGACAAGGCAGGCCGGGAACTGCTTTGAGAACGGTTCCCGGTGATTAGGGTGACTTTTTCGGCGCTTGCGAAGGTGGTCAGGATGGCGGCAAGGAAAAGGCGGAGCAAAGACATGAACGGTGGGACGGAGTTCAGCTCCAGATTATTCAAACATGTCATGCAATGGGGTCGGGGCAGACCGCGCGACGCTGGCATTTGAGACAGAAATCGCCGAGGTAGAGGGCATCGACCCATTCGAGGAGAGGTTCGAGGTGCTTTGATTCGTCGGTCACAAATCCGGCTTCGAAGTTTCGTCGCAGCGGACTTTTGGCTCCAATGCCTGCTCCGGTGAGATTGGCGGACCCGATGAAGGCTTCACGGCCATCGACGATGATGGCCTTGGTGTGAATGCGGGGGCAGAGAATACGCTCGAAGAGGTCACTCTCGATGAGGGCGGGGTAACGGTCAAAGTCTTCCCGAAATCGTGGGCCCGGTTCCTTGGCGTGGAAGAGCCGAACCGCGATTCCTTCACTAACGAGGTCGGAGAGGATCTCGAGAAGGGGGACAAAGCGGCGGCCTTTTTTGACATGCAGGTCCTTGAGATCGGCGGTGACGATCCAGAGGAAGCGCTCGGCCCGCGGCAGCATCTCGACGATGACACGCTGGTGAATGTCTTCATTGAGGACGAGATCGGTCATCGTGGTGATGATCCTAGTTCAATTATCGATCGATGAACAAAGAAAACGCCAATCCGTGGATGAGTTTCGGTAGGTGGGATCCTTTTTGTCAGGACACCGACAGACTGCCAAACAGGATCTTGTGTCAGGTCATTGTAAGATGTTCAAGCCGCCCTTTGCGAGTGGAGTTGGCTTACTCGAAGAGCCCTTCGATCTGTTGGCGGAGCTCGGTGCCGGACTTTTGGAAGTATTGATCGGCGGTTTTGGTGTCGCCGGTTCGTTCCATGAAGACGCCGGCGTAGGCTTGCGCGTCTTTGCTTGCCGGGCGGATCCTTGCCACTAATCGCGAGAGGAGGGCCTGGTCTTCCAGGGCCAGCTCTTTGTAGAGGATTGAGGTTTGCTTTTTGTTCGTCGTAGATTCGAAGATCAAGGTGGTGTCGCTCTCGACCTTGGTGAGAAGGACCTTTGTTTCTACCTTGGTGATCGTCATCGGAAGGGCTTTGAGGTCGCCATTAAGACTGAGTTCGCCGAGAGCATTCAAGAGAGCCTTGTCGAGAAGGGGAAAATACTTCTCCGGGAGGATGCGGGCGGTTCTGCCGAAGCCTTGCTTTTTGGTTGGAGAAGTGGCGACAGTTTTTGAGGCTAGTCCTGATCCGGTGATGCGAAGTTTTTGTTTTCCGAGCCCGAGGAGGATGGCTCCGGTCGCGGTGGGTAAAGTACGAGGCCCATACGAGATGTCGGAGTTACAGTTGGGGCGGTCACGTCCCCAGGGTTGCAGGATAAGCCCGCCATTGTGCGTCTCCGATAGGATGAGGAAGGTCTTCATGTAGTCGAAGTATTCCCTCAGCTTCTTCGGCTGGTCGCTGCGGGCGGCTCCCACGACGCTCCAGAAGCCGTGCAGGTTCGAGGCGGCGTGGCCATCGAAACCATTGCCTGGTCCGATGACGCAGGTGTTGGCGGCATGGTTTCCGAGATGCTGCCAGGACTCCGGCTGGCTTCCGATGAGGTGGGCAACCGCACCCATTCCGACAGGGGCGAGGTGGGTTCCGGTTTTGGAAGTTTTGTAGGCCTTGGTGGGCTCGGGTGCGACCTTGTAGCGCGGGCTGTTGCGGTCAACGCGGCGGAGCCCATCGCCTTTGTGTTCGGTGAGGATGTTGGTGCCAGCTTCCTTTTCAAGCCAATCGAGGGGCTTCCAGCGGGGGTCCGCCTTGGTGGGCCAGACCACTTCATATTCACCAATGCCGTCCATTCCGGTGGGGCAAATGTATCCCGGGCCACGGCCACTTAAACCCTGCTTGTGATCGACGAGTTGAATGATGGCGTGTCGATGGCTGATGTCGGCGTTATTGAGACGGTCGGCATTGCCGAAGGCGTAAGCGATGTTCACCGCTTCGGGGGAAGTGCTGTTGAGATAGTGTTGATGGATGTTGCTGTAGAGTCGTTCGTCGAAGGGAAGTTCAGCCTCACGGAAGAGGCTCATTCCGACCATCTGGAGGCCGGAGATCGCGGCAATGGAAGCGTAGGGTTTCCGACCGGTGACCCTGAGATTGATCTGGGAGCGGTGGGTGTAGATGCCATCGCCATTGTGGCAGCCCTGGGGCATGGCGAGGGCGAGGGATTCCATGGCGGGCTTCAATTTACGGTCCTGGGTGAGGAGGTAATATTCTCCCATCACGATGGCATCGAATCCCCAGCCCCACATCGCAAAGCCGCCGCCAGCCGGGTCGTATCTCTTCCCGTGGTATTTCGACATGTTCTCTTTGACCAGGCGATCATACTTTGGAATGCCGCTCCCCATGAGCGCGAGGAGTTGGTGGGCGTGGCCGTGAGGACCACCGTAGAAGGCGTTGGCTTTCTTCCAGTTTGACGACTCGTAGTCCATCACCATGAAGTCGCAGAGCTCTTCGAGCATCATGCTGGAGCGTTCGCAATTATAGGGGAAAGTGGGTGCGAATCGACCCACCGGGCGAAGCTGCAAGGCAACGGTTTCCTGGGTCGTTTTGGAGCCACCGGGATGGATGATAAGCTCAAGTTTTCCGTCCTTGCCCTGGCTGTCTTCGAGGTGCCCGGCGAGTTCCAGCATGGGGCCGTCCCAGCCGCCACCGCCGCTGAGATTGCGCCCGAAGCGGTGGGAGGTTTTGAATTTCTTACCATTGGCACCAATAATGATGTCTCCAATATTGATGAGCCCTTTTGCCGGTGACCTGGCATCCTGGAAGACATACTTCACGACGAGTTCATCCGGCTTGTCCGGATAGATGCGGGCACGGATTCCGGTGGGCCCGAGGTTCAGGAGCCATCGCACATCTCCCAATTCCTTGGTCATCTCCTGATCGTAGAAGCTGCGAAGCGTGGTGGTCCAGGGATAGTCTCCCCGCTCCATGATCGCGGAGGAGGAGCCCATGAAGAAGAGAGAAAATAAGAGAGTGAGGTAGGTGTGATTTTTCATATCCTTTTTCTTGAGGGAATTTGGGAGAACCCTCGGGTCCTGCTAGATGTTCATATTTTTGAGCGACTTCAATCCCGGAATACCGCCGAGCCTACGTAAAAACGGGTATCAATCATGGGTTAGGAATCAAACTTTTCCTTCCCTGGCGGTTGACTGAGAAAGTCTTCCTGCGGTTCTCTCCTTGTATTGCAGTTTTTCCCATTCTTTGATAGGGTGCTCTTGTGATGGGACACTTCTACAGTCAACTTTGTCATGTTGGAGGATTGGTTGTCCTCTTGGGCTTTGCCGTTGTTTCGGCTGTCGAAGATCCCTTGATTGAAGCCTTGGGTGACCAGGATTTCGAAATACGGCAAGCTGCAGCGCAAGATTTGGTGGAGGCAACTTTGGAGACCCGAGATGAAGTGATCGATTGTCTCCTTGTGGCGGAAGAGAACATAGATCCGGAAATTGCCCGGCGGGCCTCTGGAGTATTGGAGCAGATCTTCTTAAGACTGGAGAAGGGGATTGGTGCCCCTCAAACCGGTCTGATCCTAAAATCAAAAATCGTGACCTTGAATAAGAAACTTGCGACCCGTGCCCTGGTCGCCGGGGTGGAGGAAGGGACGGCTGCGGCCGGGAGCACGTTGAAGAAGGGGGATATTATTTTGTCGGTGGATGGGGTTCTTTGCGATGGTGAAGATGGCGCGGCAAAGTTGATGGAGGTGTTGCACAAGCAAACCAGCGACACTCAATTACTCATTCGATACGCGCGTCATAGTAAGAATGGGAGCGAGGAAGCTGAAACAAATCTCGTCCTTGGAACGGGCAAGCCGATTCCAAAGAATTTCGATGGGCATCGTCTTGATTTTGATTTCTGGAAGTCAAAAGAGATCGCCCGGGGGAAAGAGTAGCTTATTGCGTGCTACTCCAGCATCTTATCACCGGGTTTTGGGAAACCGGTTTGAGAGAGGGCCGTGGCTTCCTTGATTTCTGTTGCATTCATACCCGCACCATTGGCTCTAGCCTTGAGATACTTTTGATCGAATTTCGCGCCTTTTTTATTGGCACTGAGCAGCGCGGCGTAGCCCTTGATTCGATGGGCCCGTGTCTTGTTGAAGACGTCTTCGTTGAGGAGAATATGTCCGGCGTTTGAGGCGCTATGGTATCCATGTTCAAAGTGGTTTTCACAGTAGGTGAGCGCGAGTTTTGGATTCTTCTCTAATCCGTGTTTCCCGTGGATTCTCATGAATGCAAGCCAATCCCAGCAACGGCACCGTCCTTGCCCGGCTGCCTTCAAGGCGTATTTGGAAGCCTTGATCCAGTCTCTCTTCTCCTCCGGCCCTTCCATGTAGTAGAAATTTGCGACAGCCTCCTGTGCCCACTTATTGCCGGCATCTGCGCCGGTTTCGGCGAATCCCACCCATTGCAAGGGATGCTCCTGAAGGTCGGGGTCCGCCTTCATGATTTGAGAGAGCGGCCATGGGGCGTTTCTTGAGCCGCGATTGATGGCCTTGACGAGCCACCCGATCGCCTCTTGAGGCTTCTTGTCCTGAAACAGCATGTTGCCCACCTCATGAAGTCCGCCGGCGAGATTCTGCCCGGCAGCGAGGCGATAGTGTTTCATGGCTTGTTCCCGATCCCTGGGAAGCCCTCCGACGCCATCGTGATAGAGAGTTCCAACGAGATGGAGGCCGTCCGGGTGCTTTCGCTCGACCAGGCTTTGCGCGATCCGGAGTCCTTCTTCGTTTGACCCACGGTCCTTGAGATTCCGTGTGAGGTAATAGGCGTAGGTGTACTCCGCCATTTCGTTTCCCATGGCGATGGACTTTTTGAGAAGGGAGATGCCTTTTTCTGGATCAGGTTCATCCATCCCGCGACCATAAAGGTAACAGTTTCCGAGGTAGCGGATTCCCTGCGCGTCCCCTTTGTCGGCCGAGGCTTGGGCATGTTTTAGAGCGAGCTTCGGATCGGATTTGGTGCCAATACCCTGGACGTAGCATTTCGCCAGGCCGTAGTGTGCCCGTGCACTCCCTGCCTGGGCTCCTTTCTCAAAGGATGCAAAGATGAACCCGGGATTGTACTCCACTCCGCTTTTAGATCGGAGAGAGAGGTGGGCCAGTTCGACGGTGGCACTCAGATCACCTGCGTCGCTTTTCTTCCGAAGAGCCTGTGCCTGTTCCTCTCCAAAAACGGGGGACATCAGCGAAATGAAAGCGATGACACGCACGAAAATTCTCATATAAACACCCTAGAATATGATGGGTTTTCTGGCAATTCAGATACAGAGATGACGATCGATCATGTCTTGGTGCGTTTGATATTTCTCTTCGCAGGGATTGAGTTTCGAAGGCGAATCCGGCACAGTCCGGCCTGATGAGCGCGAAGAATCAGTTGAAGGAGATGTTGTTGGAGAAGTCGGTTCGCACAGGGGATTTTACCCTGGCTTCCGGAAAGAAGAGTGATCTCTATGTCGATTGCCGGGTGACGGCGATGGACAGTCGGGGCGCGAAGTGGGTTGGCGAAGCCGGTTGGAATTTGGTGCGGGAGAAGATCGAGGCTGAAGGTCTGGAGATTGATGCCATCGGCGGAATGACGATGGGAGCGGATCCGATCTCCCTGGTGGTGGGAATGGCGAGCGCGGAACACGAGAAGGCGCTTCAGGTCTTCACGGTGCGCAAGGAGCCGAAGGGCCACGGACGCGGAAAGCAGATTGAGGGAAATTTCAAAGAAGGCGACAAGGTGGTGGTGGTCGATGATGTTATCACGACCGGTGGGTCGACGCTGAAGGCGATCGAAGCGATCCGCGCGGCAGGTGGTGAAGTGGTCTTTTGCCTGGTCCTGGTCGATCGGGAAGAAGGAGGTCGCCCGGCGATTGAAGCGGACGGAGTGCCGGTGGTGAGCATTTTCACGCGGACGGAGCTACTGGGGTCGTGACAAACTCCTGCCTTTGAAATCGATGGCATCGCTTCTTCGGAGCGAAGGAGCGCACGATGGTTGAAGGGCTTGCCCGGGATGGAATTCGCGAACGGACAAAAACTGGAGCTATTTCTCATACAGGGGTGATTACGTGCGACGCCCGATCTAGAGGTGGTTTTTTGGTCTTTCAGGAATGCTCATGTGGGCCTTCTATCTTGGGCATGACCAAATTACTGATCACGGGGCTCTTGGTGGGAGCGGCTGCTGGACTGGTGGGGGCCCTTTGCGGAGTCGGTGGTGGGATCATTATGGTGCCGGCATTTATTGTGGCGCTGGGGATGACCCAGAAGGTGGCGGTGGCGACTTCGCTGGCGGTGGTGGTGGTTGCGGGGCTTTCGGGGACGATCAATAATGCCGTGAATTCCGATCTGATCGATTGGCGGGTGGTGGCGGTGACCGCGGTGGGCGCCGCAGTGGCGTCGTGGTTTGGTGCCGATTTGATGCGGAGTTTGTCGAATACGCAGCTGCAGAAGGGTTTTGCGATCCTGCTGATTTTGGTGGGAGTGAGGATGCTCTTGATGAAAGGGTAATCGGGCGTAGTTTCTGCGCGTGGATTCGATCACACAAGCCGCCCTTGGAGGCGTGGTGGGCGAGCTGGTGCTCGGCCGAAAAATTGGCTGGAAGGGGATGGCGTGGGGCCTTTTCTTCGGGACCTTGCCGGATTTGGATATCCTGTTGATGCCGTTTATGGATCAAGCGGAGCGCTTGCGTTGGCATCGTGGAATTTCACATTCAATTGTCATGATGTTTGTGGCGGCCTTGGTTTTTGCGAAGCCGTTGGCGTGGGTGCATCGGGAAAAAGGGGTGAGTGCGCGGCGGGCGGGGTGGTTTGTTTTTCTGGCATGGAGCACACACGTTTTGATCGATGTTTTTACGAGTTACGGGACGCAGGTTTTTGAGCCCTTCTCGGATCGTCGGGTGGCATGGAGCAATGTCTTCATCATCGATCTCTTTTTCACGCTGCCCTTGCTAGTGTGTCTTTTCTACTGGCCGTGGAAGGTGGTGGCGCATGGGTGGGCGAGGCGAACCTGGCGGAAGGAGGGTGAGGATCCGGATGAGGAGCCGGAGTTTCCAGAGTTCACGCGAAGGTGTGCGGCGGCGGCGATCTCGGTGAGTTGTTTGTATGTTGTTTTTACCTTGGTGATGAAGCTCTGGGCGGTGGATCAGATGAAGACGCAGATGGTCGAGGCGGTGCCGGGCGGAACCCTGGTGACGGTGGCGCCGACTGTTTCAAATGCCCTGCTTTGGCGGGGCCTGATCGAGACGAAGGCAGGGTATTTTCTGACGTATTGGTCGCCCTTTGATGACGGTCCGGCGGGGTATGATTATGTGCCGAAGCAGCGGGAGCTGGCGGCGAAATTTGAGGGCGAAAAGATGTTTGAGGCCTTGAAGTGGTTCACGGAGGGGCACTGGGTGGCGCGGGAGCTTCCGGATGGCAGGGTGGTGATGGTCGATATGCGCTTGGGCGAGGTGCGGGATGTTGAGGGGAAGCAAATGCTCCCCATCTTTCAGTGGCGGATGAGGTATGACGAGGACGGTAAATCGGAAGTGGAGCAGTATCGTCCGCAGGATTTTGAGATGAAGAAAGCGATGGGCTTGATCTTTGAGAGAATCGGCGGAAAGCGCACGGAGTGGGAATCGATGGAGTCGTTTTAGGGATTGAGTCCGCTCAAATATTGCTTTAAAGATCTCAAATAATTTTGGGCCGAAAACTTGCCATCGGAGATGTCCATGGATGTCTCAAGTCTCTGAAACTCTTGTTGGAGACAGTTTCGCCGACAGCGGATGACAAGGTCATCATGCTGGGCGACTACGTGGATCGTGGTCCGGACAGCAAGGGGGTGATTGATTATCTCATCAACTGGCCGTGGGAGGCCCGGTTGATCCTACTCAAGGGGAATCATGAGATCATCATGGCGGAAGCCGGGTTTTCCAACGATCATCTGACCTACTGGTGTAATGTGGGCGGTTTGGAGACTCTGGCTTCCTATGATGCCAAGTATGCCAATATCCCGAAGAGCCACTGGGAGTTTATTAATGATGCCCTTCCCTACCATGAGACCAAGAAGGTGATTTACGTGCACGGCGGGGTTTCGCGCAAGAAGCCGCTCGAGGAGCAAGATCCGGTGGATTTGGCGTGGCGACGTTTTCCTGATGCTCGCAAGCATCGTTCCGGGAAGCTGGTCGTCTGTGGTCATACCATTCAGCGCAAGGGCATCCCGAGCGATGCAGGACACACGGTGTGTCTTGATACGGCGGCTTGCCGGGGCGGGTGGTTGACGTGTTTTGAGGCCAGGACGCGGCGCTATTGGCAGGCCGATGAGAAGGGCAGGACCCGCGAGGGTGTCTTAAAGCCGCGGAAGAAATCCAAGAAATTGAAGAAGCTCAAGGGATCGAAGCCGGCTAAGACTTCTTCCGTGCCAGAAAGTTAATCGACTGACTGATTTGTCCCCAGCAGATCAGGGTGACGAGGAGGGTGGTGGCCCAGATGGCGATGGAGGTGAGATGCTTCTGATCCTGGAGATCGGTGGGCCACTCTTTGATGAGGAAATGCATCACGAGGAGGGCTTGGCTCAGCAAAAAGAGAATGGGAAAGAGGAAAAAGAAGGGCAGCAGGACCTTGTGTGCGGGCTTGAGCCCGGGGTGGCTGCTGACGGCGGAGTTCCAAAGTTTGGCCCATCCAAAGACGGCGACGAAGCACCAGAGGGCATTGAAGAATGGGAGGAAGAGGAAGCGGACCGCCTTCCCGCCGGTGAGGGAGGCTCCAAACATCCGCATCATTTCCCAGGCCCGATGGAGGTAGATCGCGGAGAGCGTGACCCAGCAGAGGATGCTGAAGCCGGAAAGGGCGGCGAGTAGGGTCCGGTGGTTGGCACTGACGATCCGTTCTGAAAAAATCAGGATGACGAGGGGGATGGCAAGGGTGGCCAGGTAGATGGCAAAATTGGTGGGGTGAAGGTGGGGCAGGTAGAGCCCGCCGGGTGGGCCATCGGCGATGGTGCGGGCCTTGGGAGTGGCGTATGGATTGGCATCGCTGAGGCTCGAGCGAGGGGGAGAAGGGGTTGCCTTTTTCGGACTCGGGATGAGCCCCAGGACGGTGGATGCCGCCTGTCGATCTTCGCTGCCTGATTTCCAGACGAGATGGTGTGCGAGAAGTTTTCGCTCAAGGGCGAGTTCACGAAGGGCTCGAAAATCGACGGGGCCGTGGCTCTCATCCCCGATTTCATAAAACCATCCCGCAGTCTTTGAGGACGGGCGGGATGGCTGATGATTGGAATTTTTGGAACGCTTGGGCACGCGTGTGATGGTCTTTTAGAAGTGAATGGCGTGGCCATCAGCATCAAGAGTCGCCTCATGGATTGCTTCAGCGAGGGTGGGATGCGCGTGGATGGTCGCGTGAATGTCGTCAATGGTCGCCTCGAGGGAGAGAGCCAGACCCATTTCTGAGATCAAGTCGGTGGCATTCTCGCCGATGATGTGGGCCCCGAGAACTTCTCCGTGCTCTTTGCCGAAGAGGAGTTTGACAAAGCCCTCGGTCTCGCCGCTGGCTTGAGCCTTGCCGAGTGCCTGGTAGGGGAACTTGCCGACCTTGTATGCAATGCCCTCTTCCTTGAGCGCACGCTCGGTCTTACCAACGGAGGCGACTTCGGGATAGCAATAGGTGCAGCCGGGAAAGTCACCGACGCGTTTGACAGTCGCGCCTTCGACAAACATGCCCTCGACGCATTGCATTGCTTCGAAGCTGGCGGTGTGGGCGAGCCAAGGAGGACCGGAGATGTCACCGAGAGCATAGACGCCGGGAATGGAAGTCTGGTAGCGGTCGTCGATCTCGACCCAGCCGCGGTCGGTGAGCTTGGGCTGTTGGCCGCCGGGGAGGACGGGTGAGACGCCGATGGCGACGAGGCAGCAGTCGGCGGTGAGTTCCTTGGTACCGCTGGAATTCTCGACCGTGATGGTGACGGAAGTGCCGTTGTCCTTGGTCGAGGTGACCTTGGTGTCGGTAAGGCAGGTGATGCCGGCCTTGCGGTAGCTTTTGGTGATGGCATCGCTGATGTCGTCATCCTCAACGGGGAGGAGATTGGGCATCATTTCCACGAGGGTGACCTCGGTGCCGAAGGCATTGTAAACGTAGCCGAACTCCACTCCGATGGCGCCGGCACCGATGATGATCATCGATTTGGGCTGTTTTTCGAGGACCATGGCCTCTTTGGAGGAAATGACGGAAGTTCCGCTGTAGGGAAGGCCGGGAAGCTCACGGGACTTGGCCCCGGTCGCGATGATGATGTTCTTGGCATCGAGAATCTCGGTGGAGCCGTCGCTCTTCTTGACCTCGACCTTACCGGGAGACTGAACGGAGCCGAAACCCTTCACGTAATCGACCTTGTTCTTCTTAAAGAGGAACTCGATGCCGCCGGCGAGCTTGCCGGAGACCTGGCGGGAACGGCTGATCACTTTTGACCAATCGTAGCTCAGGTTATCAAAGCTGAGGCCAAAGGTGCCGGCATCGTGCTTGAGTTGGTGATAGAGGTGGGCGTTTTTGAGGAGAGCCTTGGTCGGAATACAGCCCCAGTTGAGGCAGGTTCCGCCAGCGCGTTCCATTTCAACACAGGCCACTTTTTTACCAAGCTGACCGGCCCGGATGGCCGCGACGTATCCGCCAGGACCGCCACCGATAACGACAAGATCGTAAGACATGCGGGGACGGTGGATAGGGATCCGAAAAAATCAAGAGCGAACGACTTCCGGATGCCACAACGCCGCCTGAAGACCGCAAAGTCGTTTCAAAACCGGTGTTTGGAGAGATTTGACGGTAGAAACCGGCATTCGGGAACCGGGTAATTCAGTTGGCTGGATGAATTGCCCTCACTTTCAACTCTTTGGGTTGATCTGCGAACGAGCGACAAAAACAGTTCGAGGAAGACCTTAAAAACCATCAAATTCCCCAATTCCAGGTGGAATTTCTCCCAAATCACTTCGTCGAAATCCCGGATGTCTGCTTCGCCAGCAGCAGTGGTGGCATTGATACAAATATTGAGGTCTGCAGAGGGAGTCAGACAGTATTCCATTAATGCGCCTTGATGACTTCGGAAGAAAGCGATTGAGGTCGTTAGGCTCTTTCAATAAGTCGATTGGGAATCACGAATGTTAAAAATTTCATTTGCGACATGAGGAGTTTTTGTTGATTTAACGCTTGCGCGCGAGCAAAATCACGGATGAGAGTGCTTGGGATGAGTATCAAAATGATCGGATTAATTTCGGTTCTTGCTGTCCGGTTTTTCGAAGTGGGAGTGGCCGCCGAGTTGAAAAATTTTTGGGATTTTGAGGGAGAGCAGTGGTGGCTTGATAAGGAAGGAGAGGCACATGGGGAAGAGCCGTCGGATACCACGACACTTGAAAGAGAGCCGGGTGTTGGCGAGCAGGGCAAGTCCTTGAGCGTTGGTTCGGAGATCAGCGGAGGGAATGACCATCTGTTGGTTGCTTCAGACGAGCTGTTCCAGCCGGGTAATGAGGCGTTTAGTTTTTTCTTCTGGATACGCATGCCAGACGATATGACCACGGACGCACGCGGTATTTTTGATTTTTCCGGGAACGGCGGAGACGGGGTGCAATCACTTTACATCGGATCAGCGGGAGAGTTGGCGTTTCGAATCGATTTTCCCGGGGCCGATAACGCGCTGGTGAGGATTCCGGTTGAATTGGAGGATGGCGAATGGCATTCGGTGGCTGCGACTTATGATCCGCAAGGGCGACTCGAGGTCCACATTGATGGGTTTGGAGTCGATGGATTTGCCGACGCTATTGATGGCCCGGTCTTGATGGACCCCGATTCCTACCTCGGTTCGTTTAATTTCACCGGAACTACGAGAAACACCGGAATTGGAGGGAATATCGATGACTTCGCGATCTATTCCGGCGTGTTAAGCGAGGAAGAAATTACAGCGCTGGCTACGCCTCCCGCGAGAGAAGAACTCCTCATTGAAACGGTGACGCTCGAAGATGACGGGTTAACGATCACCTGGAATGGACAGGATGGTGAAGTGTTCGGAGTTTGGCAATCGCTGGATCTGGTGAGTTGGCAGGAAGTGGACGACGGTGTTCTGTCCGGCCCCGAGGGCGGGACTTATACCCTTGAATTCGAGGGAGAAATGCCTGATCGCGTGTTCCTTCAAGTCCGCAGGCTGGATTAGTCAAGACAATGCCAGTAGCCACCATCTGTCGAAGAGAGACAGAAGAGGTCTCGTTACAAATAGGACCTTAAAGTATAGTATTCGGTAGATATCAGCCGGCACTAGTGTCGGCCCATGGAAACAAAGATATTTACCCCCTCTCTCATTGCTCCCACTTCAATCCGGTCCGGCAGTCACCGAGGGGCCCCGGGGCGGAAGAGTAATTTTTTGGCCATCATCAGACTACCGGCCCTTCTCGCCGCTCTCAGCCTTCCAGCGGGTCTTTCTGGCCAGACTTCACCAAAGGTGAAAACAATTGGGTTTCGGGTGATCCACGAGGTTGTCGGTGAGGAAAACTCCAAGCTAGTCCCGTTCAATACCTTCTACAGTGGCACCTCGCTGGCGCTGTTGATCGAATCCGGTGGTGCGTCGATCATCAAAGTGGACTCCGATGCGTCTAAGATCGATTCTTTCAAGGACGATGGAGGCAACAACCTGATGGTAGAGGTGAAGGGCATCGACAGAAACGGTATCGGGGCGTTTCCGCGAATCAGCGAGGATGGCAAGTCCGCGATGGTGGAAATAAACGCGGGCGGAGTTCCTGATGCCAAGGCGGGCAAGTTAGCGGTTGAGGGGACGCTGGTCCTACAGCTTGCGAGTAAGAAGAAGACGATTAAGTCGGCACCGTTTGAGCTCAAGAAAGGAGTGGTGGTAAAGGTCGGCGATATCGAAATGAAATTGAAGGACTTCGGGAAACGGAGCTTTGGAGAGGAAGGCGTTGAGTTGGATTTTCGAACCAGCAACAAGGCGATCACGCTGGTAGCTGGCGTGAAGTTTTATGATGAATCTGGCGCGCAGCTTAAGTCGGAAGTCGGCAATGCGAGCCAGATGGGGTTCGGGAACAAGTATACCTTTGGTAGGGAGTATGAATTGATGAAAGTGGTGAAGGGCAAGCTGGTCGTGGAGTTTGAGATATGGTCGGATATGGTCGAGAAGAAGGTGCCATTCAAGATCGCCGTCGGGATGGGTGGCTAGGTTTTTTTGACTCTTCGGCACCTGTGAATGACGGAATAGACCCACTCAAAAATCGACCAGCCCAAGAACTCTGTCCGCAAAGGGTTTGGAGCCGATATGTATTGGAAATGGGAGCTTTGAGCTTGGTGTGAGCGCCTGGTGAAGGTTGAAAAATCGGTGGTTCCAAATGACGACTCCCAAGATTCCGTCATGCGTTCCTGTCGAAGAGCCTTGTTTTGTCGAGGGCCGCTGCAACTCTGGTCGTTCAAATCCAGCGATTGTCTTTAGTGTCCCGAATTTCCTTCGATACCTGCTATCGCAAATCATCCCGATCGACCTCAGACCGAGGTTTGGGCTTTTGGGAAGACCACTTGCGGACCAAGTCAAGGAACTCAGTCCGTTCTCCCTTGGGATCATCTCCTTTCCCGCTGAGGGCGAGCTGGTTCACAAGGTCAACGTCCCCTTCGCCTCGATGTTCCGAGCTTCGCAAGAGCATTCCCCAGAGAGCAACCGATGAGGTAAAGCGGAAGTCATCGCTCGCCTGATCGAAGCTCTTATTTTCATCCGTGAGAGCCTCTGATAATTCGGTCGAGGTGTCACCATCCGGCTGCTTGTAGCGAAGCTTCACGTTGAGAAGCTCGGGCGAGTCGACGATTTTGCGATTAGGTTCAACCTCCTCGGTTTTCTGATACTTCAGATCACCCGGAATTTGTGAAACCCCGGCACCAACCGGAACCACTTCGTAGAGAGCGGTCACGGTATGACCCGCTCCGATATCTCCGGCATCCACCTTGTCGTTTGCGAAGTCCTCGTCCTTGAGACGTCGATTGGCATAACCAATGAGGCGATATTGCGCGACCTTGCCGGGGTTGAACTCCACCTGAAATTTCACATCCTTGGCGATAGTTTCGATCGTGCCGGTGAGGTCATGTTGGAAGACCTTTTGTCCCTCTCGAAGCGAGTCGAGATAGAAGTAATTGCCATCACCCTGGTTGGTCAATTGCTCCATAAGGTTGTCGTTCAGATTCCCCTGACCGAACCCAAGGATGGTGAGTGAGATCTGCCCTTCAGCCTGATTCTTAACCAGCTTGAGAAGCTCGGATTGGCTGGTGGTGCCAACGTTGAAATCTCCGTCGGTTGCCAGCACGACGCGGTTAACTCCTCCTTGTATGAAGCCGCTTCGAGCCAGATCATAAGCCGTCGTAATTCCGGCCGCGCCATTGGTGGAGCCTCCCGCCGAAAGTTTGCGCAGGGCCTCGCTCACCGCCTCGCGGCCAGCGCCGTCGATGGACGTCGGCTGGAGCAAGACAGCCTGACGTCCGGCATACACCACGAGACTGACACTGTCCTTTTCGTTGAGCGCCTTCAAAAGAAGCTCAAAGGATTGCACCAGCAATGGCAGTTTATCGGGGCTATTCATGGACCCGGAAACATCGATCAGAAAGACGAGGTTTGCAGCCTTTCGATCTTCTTTAACCTCCTTGCCCTTCAGTCCTATTTTCACAAGGCGATGCTTCGCATTCCAGGGACAGCCCGCCACTTCGGTGTGGACGGCAAAGGGATGATCCCCTGTCGGACCCGCGTAGTTGTAGTCGAAGTAATTGATCATTTCCTCGATACGAACGGCATTGCGGTCAATGGCACGGCCACTTTCCACATGCTTGCGGATATTCGTGTAGGACGCGGTATCGACATCGATCGAAAAAGTGGACAGAGGAGCCTTCAGCGGGGAGCGAAAACCCTGTTCGATCAATTGGCCATATTTGTTACCAGTGATTGCCTCTTGTCGCTGGCGGCCCTTTTCATCGCCAAATCCACCTTCAGCCAAATAATCCAATCGGATGGAGTCAGCATCAACAAGCCTCTCGTAACCGAAAGTCTTGGAACCTATAGAGGCCACAGTGGGCGTTCCCGCAGTTTGAACCGACCACACTGTGGCAGGCTTCCCTACGATCTGTGATTGGTCGATGGGTGCCGCCAGACCTTGCGCTACACGGTCGAGCTGTGATTGGACAGGGGGTGCTGCCAGACCTTGCATTTTATTTGCTTCAGGTTGGGGATCGCCACTCGCATGTATGGAAGAATCTGCAGAGACTTGACGGAAACCGTCTCCCTTTATTTTGTAGATCGCACCGACCGTGACACCGACCATGACCAGAGCAGCCGCACTCATCCATCCGACCTTGCTTGATGAGCCGCTTTTCCGGCTCTTGCGTCTGACTTCGCTGACTTGCGGTTGTTCATCCAGCTTCGCTTCGAGTTGATCGAGAAAATCCTGATCGTGATTTCCTTCGTGGCGGGCATGCTCCTTGAGAGCTTCATCAATAAATTTATCGTCGTTCATGGGTCTTAGGCGTTGGGAGTTTTTTTTGAATGGGTGAGACAGGCTTTCAGGGCTTCACGAGCCCGTTGCAGGCGCTTGCGGATGGCGGCTTCGCTTGTCTGGTGTTGCTTTGCCGCTTCAGCAGTCGAAAGATCCTGGTAGTAGTGAGTCACCACCGGGCCGAGGAGAGTTTCCGGGAGCTTGTCGAGACAGTCCTTGAGTTGATCAAAGAATTCGGTGGGGGGCATTTTTTGGAGAGTCTCCTCCAGGCGTGAAAGCGCTTCTTCGTCCCAAGAGGAAAGGCGGGAGTTTTTTCGACAATGTTCGCGCCATTTGTTTCGGATGATTCCGCGGATCCAGCTCCCAAAGTCACGGGTGACATCGAAGCGGGCCCAGTTTTGCCATCCGGAAAGGAAGGCCTCCTGCGTGAGATCACGCGCAGTGTGTTCATCGCCCGAGATTGTTCGGGCATAAAGAAGCGCCATTTGATGGTGCTCCTTCGCCAGCTGAGAGAAGGCCTCGCGCGGCGTCGCTTTGGTTGGGGGAAGTGACATGGAAAGTTGGTTCACACAGGCTATTGACTCTCGAGACGCAAATTGTGACATCCGATTCTCTTTTTTTTGATCATATGCTTGAGTCTCTTCTCCATTGAAGCGGGCTAGAAGCTAGGGAAAACATGCCAGGAAAACATGCCAGGCATGTTTTAAGCGTAAGCTCCCACATCCTTTTACCTGCAATAATCTTACGGTGGGGTGGGGCGGTTCGAGTTGGCGCTGATTTTTCGTAATAGAGCATCTTATGAGGCAGACAAGTTGAAGGGGTTCTGGCGACTTTGTTGAAAGCCTTCCTCTTACCTTCTTCGTTGTTCGTGAATCCAAGTCCTGTCGGGCAAACACCCTCCCAAAAACCCTGTCCTGCAATCGACCGCTGCGGCACGCTGTCTGCGGTCGATTCCTCCCTGGCAGACATCGCGCCTCCGCTCCTTCGTGGAAATAAATATACCGAGCATACCAAGGCGCTGCAAAAAAGAGCCAACAAACAGCAAAAAATGGATAGCACTCCAACGGGGAACGCTCCACGATCGGCGTGATGAAATTGATTCGAGTTGTTTTTGGTATCGGAACGTTGAGCGCGATGCTTGCGGGTTGCGTGCCGAAGGAGGAGGAGGCGACTCCCGCCCCGGCCCCGGCTGGATCTCCAGCACCAAAGAAGGAGGCAGTGAGCTTCACCAAAAGTATTAAGCCGATCCTCTCGAACAAGTGCACCATCTGCCATAACGTTGAAGTCCTTCCCAACCGGCCGTGGTTCGAGACGCGCGACAGTGCCTTGAAGAGCGGCATGATCGTTCCGGGTAAACCGGATTTGAGTCGCATCCTAACCGTCATCAAAGAAGACCCTGAGGCGGAGAAGGCAATGCCCCCGGTGAGCCACAGGTTGTCGAAAGAGGAGATTGCGCTGCTGCGGACCTGGATTACCGAAGGGGCCAATTGGCCAGGTGGAAAAGCGGGTCGGGTGGAGCCGGCATTTATCCCGCAGGAGTAAGCTCCATCTTCCTTGCAAAGAGAGGCATCCTGCCCCTCACCTCTGTCTCTTATACACATCTCCGAGCCCACGAGACCGAGGCTGATCT